>JBNKDB010000399.1:0-2194 GCA_050288045.1 Anaerolineales bacterium
TGTGTGCCTATAACAAACTCAACGGCACTTACTGCTCCGAGCACCATGAGCTGCTGATTGACATCCTGAAGACAAAATGGGGTTTCGAGGGTTTGGTGGTTTCCGACTGGGGAGCGGTTCACGACCGGGTCGCCTCCCTTAAGGGTGGCCTCGATCTCGAAATGCCCGGCCCGCAGGAAACCCGAGTACAGGCTGTGGTCGAAGCAGTCCGTTCGGGCATGCTGGATGAGAGTATCCTGGACGAATCTGTTCGGCGCATCCTGGGGATTGTCTTCAAAGCGCAGGAAACCCCCAAAGGTGGCAAATTCGACGTCGAGGCGCATCACGCCCTGGCTCGCAAGATTGCCGCAGAAGGCATGGTATTGCTCAAGAACGACGGCCTGCTCCCGCTCAAAGGCCAACAACACATCGCCGTGATTGGTCGCGCTGCCGAAGTGGCCCACTTCCAGGGTGGCGGTAGTTCGCACATCAATCCCACCAAGGTCGCGATCCCATTCCAGGAACTGCAAGGCCAGGCCGAAGAAGCCGAATTGAGCTACGCACAAGGCTACTCAGCAGACGGCACCCTGCACCAGGAACTGGTCGATGAGGCCGTAGAGATAGCAGAAAGCGCCGATGTGGCCTTGATCTATATCGCCTTACCTGCCTCCAAAGAATCCGAAGGCTACGACCGGCCCGACCTTGACCTGACCGAACCACAGATTGCATTGATCAAGGCTGTTGCCAAAGCGCAGCCCAAGACCGTGGTGGTACTGAACAACGGCGCCCCGGTTGTGATGAATGACTGGATCGACGACGTTGCCGCCGTACTCGAAGCCTGGATGATGGGCCAAGCCGGTGGTGGTGCAATTGCCGATATCCTATTCGGAAAAGTGAATCCAAGTGGTAAAGTAGCCGAAACCTTCCCGCTCAAGAATGCCGATACGCCCTCCCACATCAACTGGCCGGGCGGAGCCGGTGAGGTGCGCTACGGTGAAGGCATTTTTATCGGCTATCGTTACTACGACGCCAAAGAAATGCCCGTGCTCTTCCCCTTTGGTCATGGCCTGAGCTACACCACGTTCTCTTACAGCAACCCACAGGTCTCAGCTACCAGTTTCCGGGACGTCGATGGCGTGGTTGTGAAAGTGGATGTAACCAATACCGGCAACGTAACCGGCAAAGAGACCGTCCAACTCTACGTGCACGACCAAAAATCTGTCCTGGTGCGCCCGGAGAAAGAGTTGAAGGGTTTTGCCAAAGTCGAGCTGCAGCCCGGTGAGACCAAAACCGTCTCCTTCGGCCTCGATTTCCGCTCCTTCGCCTTCTATCATCCGGAATATCACCAGTGGATCACCGAGGATGGCGAATTCGACCTACTGATCGGGGCTTCGGCTACCGATATCCGCCACACGCTGACAGTCACCCTGGAATCCACGCTCGACCTGCCCTGCTTGATCAACAAAGAATCTACGATCCGCGAGTGGATGTCCGATCCACGCAGTGCAGCCGTTTTGGGGCCAGTTTTCAACCAAATCCAATCCAACAATAAAGAACTCTTTGGCGGGGAAGAAGAAAATGGTGACATTGGCATGGACGTAATGGATATGCTGGCAGATATGCCCCTGGTGAGCGTATTGATGTTCCAGCAGGGCTCCCTCACCATGCCCGCCGACGAAATGGTAGACGGCTTGCTGATGCAGGTACATAGCAAAGTAGCTCAAATGTAACGCTACACCCCATTTCAAGTGAATTGGTCGGAAAGCTCAGTATCTTTCCTTCGTATCGGGAGCAGCAAGTGATTTGCTGCTCCTATTTTTATGCTTGCACTAAACAGTGCGCGATATGTCGCAATCGTCATTGTCCAAATGATTGTTATAATTACGGCAGTCGAACTACAACAACGCTTATTGGCTGGGGAAAGTCGCTCAGCCAATTGATATTAGTATCAGCATAAATATCCACTGGAGCAGACCATGAAACGTATCGGCTTTCAATTCAAAGTCAGGCAAGACCGCCTAGCAGAATATAAAGAACGGCACAAAGCCGTCTGGCCAGAAATGCTGGAGGCATTGCGTGAAGCGGGTTGGCATAATTACACTTTATTCATGCGGCCCGACGGCTTGATCTTCGGTTATTTCGAAACCGAAGAAAGTCTGGCCGCTGCCCAGGCCAAGATGGCCGCTACCGAAGTCAACACCCGCTGGCAGGAACA
>JBNKDB010000400.1:0-4377 GCA_050288045.1 Anaerolineales bacterium
TCACTCTGGGATACGCAGGACTATGCAAAACAAAACCGCCTGGAACAGGCGGTCAAGGAACTACAAGCACGTTTTGGCGATTCGGCCATTCACCGCGGCCGCGAATCCGATCAGTGATATCCCGCTCCAAATATATCCCCACCCAATTTATAACCGGCTACTTCCAGCTTAGGCGTAAACAGGGGGCGAATTCCCGTCGGCACCAATTCACCCTGGATGGCCCCGTCCGGTCCGATGCCGGTCTGGTCGAATTTAAAAACATCGGTCAGCGTGACCACGTCGCCTTCCATCCCGGCTACCTCGGTGATATTCACCGTGCGGCGCGTCCCATCCTGCAAGCGTTCCAGGTGCACGATCAGATCGATGGCTGAAGCGATCTGCCTGCGGATGGCGATCATCGGGATATCGAACCCGGCCATCATCGCCATTGTTTCCAGGCGCGAAATCGCATCACGCGGTGAATTGGCATGCAATGTCGTCAACGAACCGTCGTGACCGGTATTCATCGCCTGCAACATATCCAACGCCTCCCCGCTGCGCACCTCCCCGACAATGATCCGGTCCGGGCGCATGCGCAGTACGTTGCGCACCAGATCGCGCGTTTCCACGCCGCCCTGTCCATCCGTATTCGGTGTCTTGGTTTCCAAAGAAACGACATGTTTCTGCGAAAGCTGCAGCTCGGCCGCGTCCTCGATCGTGATGATGCGCTCCGTATCTGGGATAAAGCCCGCTACCACATTCAACAGCGTGGTCTTGCCCGAACTGGTATTCCCAGAGATCAAAATATTCAGGCGCGCCCGCACGCAGGCTTCCAGGAATTTCGCCATCTTGTCGGTCAGCGTTTTATATTCGATGACCTGTTCGATGGTCAGCATATTCTTGAGGAATTTACGGATCGTGATACATGAACCGCGATGCGAAACCGGCGGGATGACTACGTTGACGCGTGAGCCATCCGGCAGGCGCGCGTCGGCCGCCGGGTGATCGGAGTCGACCCGCCGCCCCAGCGGACTGAGCATCCGGTCGATGATCCGGCGGATATGATCGTCATCCTCGAAACGGATATTGGTTTCGATCAATTTACCTTTACGCTCGACGAAGATCAGTTCCGGCCCATTGACCATAATCTCATTGATCTCATCATCCTCCAACAACGGCTGGATCGGGCCAAAGCCCGCTAATTCGTTGATGATCTCGCGGAACATGCGGTTGCGCTGACTGATTGGCAAGTTTACGCCCATGCGGATATAGGTCTGTTCCAGCCACACCGCCAATGTTTCTCGATATTTCTCAGCCGGAGGAGTATTCATTTCCAACTGGTTTGCCAGGGAGCGGATCAACTCCGCTTTGATACGGGCGAGCTCCTGCGCAGGAATCGATTCAGCTGATGGATTTGGATTTGCAGACATAGGTTACAACCTCGCATAAGATATATTCATTATAGCATCCAGAGACTTCTCGTTATACAGAAATAATATACTGATTTGTTACTTCGAACGCAGCGAGGAATATCTCTGAGGATTGTAAAAAATTACGCTCCCACTCAAATCTAAGCCGTATTTCAAAGAACTTGGGAGTACAATACAATTGTCATGGCATCCCCACACTCAGAATCCCCGAACCATAACCAGATCGGCACGTTACAAGAAAGCTCTCTACATGCGGCCCTCAAAGCCCACTACCAAATGCCGGGTGACCAACTCGAAATGCTGGTCGATGGTTACGTCGTCGACATCGTACGGCCTAATCTGCTGATTGAAATCCAAACCGCTAACTTCACCGCCATCCGCAGCAAGCTGCGCAAGCTCTTAAAAAATCATCACATAAAATTAGTTTACCCTATCGCCCAGGATAAGTGGATCATACGTATAGAACCAGACGGCACCATCGTCAGCCGCCGCAAATCGCCCAAAACCGGCCGCCCCGAAGACCTGTTCTACGAACTGGTGCGCATGCCCAACCTTATTACCCATCCTAATTTCACGCTGGAAGTTGTCCTTACCCAGCAGGAAGAATACTGGATTAACGATGGTAAAGGCAGTTGGCGGCGCAAGCGTTGGAGCATCGCCGACCGTAAACTGCTCAAGGTCATCGACACCATCGAATACACAACCCCCGCAGATTTCCTCGCCGCCATCCCTGCCGACCTGGAACGCCCTTTTACCAACCACCAACTCACCAAAGCGCTCCATCTCCGCCGCGGTCATGCCGCCAAAATCACTTACTGCTTACGCAAGTTGGACTTACTGGAAATAACCGGTAAACAAGGCAACGCGCATCTTTATTCAGAGGCGAGTCGAAACGATTGAAACCCCGGACGAGTCTGATAAAATTACCACAACTTTAAATATTCAAGCAAGGAACGGAGTCAGAACCATTATGATCAGTGAGTTAGGAACCTATCAATCCGCGGTCGACCAGGCCATCGCCAAAGCCCAGCAAGCGCAAATTCCCGCTCGCATCTGGATGCTCGACTACACCGTCTGGAAACCGCAGCCCAATGAGATCACCAACCGTTTGGGCTGGTTACATTCGCCCTCGGAAGTGTTGGTAGACATTAAGCGTTTACAAGCCACAGCCGATAAAGCCTACGCTGCCGGATACCGCCAGGCCGTGCTCTTGGGCATGGGCGGTTCCAGCCTCTCCCCGGAGGTCTTTCGCAAGACATTCGGTGTAGCCGATGGGCACCTGGACCTGCATGTACTCGACAGCACCGATCCCGGCGCGGTCGCCGCGCTGACCGCCAAACTCGATCCACATACCGCCTTGTTTATCGTGGCGACCAAGTCCGGCGGCACGGTCGAAACACTCTCTTTCTTCAAGCATTTTTACAACTGGATCAGCGAAAACTTGGGCGCGGAAAAGGCTGGCGAACATTTCATTGCCATCACCGATCCCGGCAGCCGCCTGGAAAAGATGGCCGATAAATTCGCCTTCCGTGAAACCTACCTGAACAATCCTTACATCGGTGGGCGTTCCTCAGCGTTGTCCTATTTTGGGTTGATCCCGGCTGCATTGGTTGGCGTAGACTTGCCCAAACTGCTGGCACGCGCCGGAAAAGCCCTGCACGCCTGTGGGCCATGCATCCCCGTCGCAGAAAATCCTGCTGCTCGCTTAGGGTTGGCGTTATCCGAGTTGGCGAAAGCTGGGCGCGATAAAGTCACTTTTGCCATCTCCGAACCTATTCAGAGTTTCGGTGATTGGGTTGAGCAGCTGATCGCCGAAAGCACCGGCAAGGACGACACTGGCATCCTGCCCGTGGTTGGCGAACCATTAGCCGCCCCCGAATTCTACGGCAATGACCGTGTCTTCTTACATCTGCATCTGGAAGGCGACGACACCTACACAGCAGCGTTGAAAGCTCTGCATCAAGCCGGGCACCCCGTCATCCACATTACACTCCAGGATACATACGACCTGGGCACCCAGTACTTCACCTGGGTGATGGCAATTGCCTTCGCCGGGTACGGCCTTGGTATTCAACCTTTCGACCAACCCAACGTTGAATCCGCCAAAATCGCTGCGCGCGCAATGGTCGCCGCTTATACAAAAGACGGTGAACTCCCCGCCGGGCACCAGATTCCCATCGACGGCCAAAAACTGGTCGATTTCCTGGAACAGTCAAAACCAGGGGATTACATTTCCCTACAGGCTTACATCACCCCTACCGCCACAGCCGCCGAAAAGCTGCACATCTTGCAAACCAAACTGCGGGACAAATACAAATTGGCAACCACGGTAGGTTTCGGACCGCGCTTCCTACATTCCACCGGCCAACTACATAAAGGCGACGGCGGCAACGGTCTCTTTGTGCAAATCGTTTCCAAGCCAAACCAGGAAATCCCTATCCCTGACGAAGCCGGTAAGCCGGGCTCGGCGATCACCTTTGGCGTCCTGAAGCAAGCCCAGGCATTGGGTGATGCCCAGGCCCTCATAGACGCCGACCGCCGCCTGATCTCCTTCAAGACCGATCCAGACGCCCTGCCCGCCATCGAAACTTTGATCGAAGCGCTGTAATCATGGATCAAAAAGCACTGAAAAAGGAAGCCGGCGAAAAGGCGGTCGAGTTTGTGCAATCCGGTATGGTGGTCGGATTAGGGCATGGCAGCACAGCTATCTTCGCGGTGCGCAAAATCGCCCAACTACTGCAATCCGGTGATTTGCGCGACATCATCGGGATTCCTTGCTCTAAACACGTCGAAGCAGACGCCGCGGCATTAGGTATCCCGCTCAGCAGCCTCAACCAGCATCCGGCCATCGACATCACCATCGATGGGGCCGACGAAGTCGACCCGCAATTCAATATTATCAAAGGCGGTGGTGGTGCCTTGCTGCGCGAGAAGATCGTCGCCCAGGCTACCAAAAGAGAAATTATCG
>JBNKDB010000401.1:0-3318 GCA_050288045.1 Anaerolineales bacterium
AAGCCTTGGAAGCGCTGCCTGGGATTGGGAGTTACACCGCCCGGGCGATTGCCTCGCTGTCCTTTGGGCTGGATTACCCGGTGGTGGATGGCAACGTCAAACGTGTGCTGGCGCGTGTCTTCAACCTGGAAACGCCAATTGACACCAGCGCGGGCGAAAAGGGAATCTGGCGCTTGGCCGAGGCCCATCTGCCCGCCGGGGAGGCCGGGGACTACAACCAGGCCTTGATGGAGTTGGGCGCGCTGGTGTGTACACCGCGCAGCCCGGACTGCGCCCACTGTCCGTTGGCGGCGGATTGCCGCGCCAACGCCTTGGGGTTGCAGGCCGAACGC
This sequence comes from Anaerolineales bacterium, assembly GCA_050288045.1. Classification (GTDB taxonomy): domain Bacteria; phylum Chloroflexota; class Anaerolineae; order Anaerolineales; family UBA11579; genus JAFGRA01. The sequence continues at coordinate 333 of JBNKDB010000401.1, forward strand.
CCGCTGAAGAAACCCAAAGTCAAGCTGCCGCACTATATTGTGGCTGGGGCGGTGATCTGGCGGGGAGGCCAGGTGTTGATCGCCCAACGCCCGGAAGACGGTTTGCTGGGCGGATTGTGGGAATTCCCGGGTGGCAAGCGCGAGGACGGCGAAACCCTGCCTGCCGCACTGGTGCGTGAGATCAAAGAAGAACTGGGCGTAGAGATCGAGGTGGGAACGGAATTGGGCGTTTACAAACACGCTTACACGCATTTCAAGGTGACGCTGCATGCCTTTACCTGCCGCCTGCTGGATGGCGAACCACACAACCTCGAGCACCAGGTCATCGCGTGGGTGGAGCCGCGCACCCTGGCCGATTACCCGATGGGCAAGATCGACCGTGGTATTTCGCAGGACATCCTGAACGGTTAGCTGTGCGTTCTGGAGGGGGAAAATTTAAGTTACAATCCTTGAAACACGAATGGCACGAATGTTTTTATTATTCGTGATGTTTGCTTTTGTGGCATTGTTTTTGAACCCCTTCCCGACTGCTGCGCAGTCACCCTTCCCCTTTCAAAGGAGAAGGGTTGGGGATGGGGTTAAATAAATAGCGTATGTCGGACCCAAGATAATGAAAGAAAATATTCTTACTTTATTCGTGTCATTCGTGTTTTAGTGACTTATCATGGCGAGAAAATGCCAGCGCCGAATTGAAGATTTTGTGTGCGAGCACTGCGGCAAGCAGGTCTCCGGCAGCGGTTATACCAACCATTGCCCATATTGTCTGTGGAGCAAGCACGTCGACGTCAACCCCGGCGACCGGGATGCCTCCTGCCAGGGCTTGATGGAACCGGTCGGAGTGGAGGTCGAGGGTGGCGCGTACCGCATTATCCACCGCTGCACGCGCTGCGGCCTGGAAAAGCGCAACAAGACCGCTGTCGATGATGATTTCGATGTGTTGATCGAACTGGCCGAACGCTACAGCCGGGGAGGAATTAACCAGTGAATGCCCCGCTTTCCTTCGAGGAGCAACGTCAGCGCATGGTCGAAGAGCAACTCATCCCCCGGCGCGATTTTGCCCCGCGGCTGCTGGAAGCGATGCGCACCGTCCCGCGCGAATGTTTCGTACCCGAAGAGCACCAGCATCTGACCTATGCCGACGGTCCACTGCCGATTGGTGAAGACCAGACCATCTCCCAACCGTATATCGTGGCATTAATGACCGACCTATTAGAACTCGAAGCGAGCGACAAGGTGCTTGAAATCGGCACCGGTTCGGGCTACCAGGCAGCTGTGCTGGCTTATTTAGTGGAAGAAGTGCATAGTGTCGAACGACATGCTTCGCTGGCAAAGGTTGCTCAGCAGGCACTTTCGGCTTGCGACGCTGAGAACGTCCACGTGCACGTTGGCGACGGTTCCAAAGGCTGGCCGCAGGCTGCACCTTATGACGGCATCATCGTCACAGCCGCTGCACCGCGCGTGTCGGATACGTTATTGGGACAACTGGCCGATGGCGCTTTTCTGGTCGTCCCGGTGGGTGGCTATACCGGCCAAAGTTTGCAGCGTTGGCAGCGCCAGGGGGATAGGTTTGTTCAAGAAAATATCGCTCCGGTAGCTTTTGTGCCTTTGCGTGGCGAGGAAGGTTGGGCGGCGGATGAATGGAAACGCTGATTTGATTCGCGGCCGCTTTTCGCTATAATAGAATTAGGTATCGCCAAGTTGGTTTGTGAAAGTGAGGCCGTCTGATGACGAATTCTAACGAACAGGAACGCCTACGCCGCATTCGCGAGCAGCAATTGGCTGCCCGTGATCCATTGGCGAAGGAGCGCAAGGTTTCCCAGAAAGTCGCCGCCCGCCGTAAAACGACCTACAAGCAAACTACGATCAAGGACATGCGCAAGACCGTGGCCCACAAGTGGCGCGGTCTGATCGGTGGGGCGATTTTTGGTTTCTTTGTGTTTGCCATTGTGGCCTATCTCTTCCCCGATGCCATTTTCCAGTTCCTGGGCTTCATGGGTATCTTTATCTTTGCGCTGTTGGGCTTTGTGGTTGGCTCTTCTTTCGACTGGCGCGACGATATCAAACGGAATTTGTAGAATAGTCATTTCTCAGCTATGCCCCAAGATTTCCTACGTACATCCGACATCGCCAAAGCCGTAGGCGTACATTCCAATACGGTGCGCCTTTACGAGGAATGGGGCTACCTGCCTACCATCCCGCGCAGCAGCAGCGGCTACCGCATGTTCACCGAAGAACACCAGGAGCAAATGCGGCTGGCCTGGCTGGCGCTCAAATACCCGTATCCCGGCGGCAAGCGTGTCGTGCTCGATCTCGTGATCGCGGCAAGAAATGGTGACCTCGGCCGTGCGCTGGAACTGGCCTATGATTATCTGGCCCAGATCCGCTCCGAGCAGGCCCAGACCGACGCCGCCACCGTTTACCTGGAACGTTGGGTGGCGGGTGCGGCTCCGGAACGCCTCGAACGTCCGTTGCGGATCGGGGAGGCTGCTCGTTTGCTCGACCTGACCGAGCATATGCTGCGCAATTGGGAACGCGATGGACTGATCGCGGTCGGGCGCAATCCTGATAACGGCTACCGCCAATATACCGGCGCGGACATCGGCCGCTTGCGCGTGATCCGCACGCTGCGCAAGGCCGGTTACAGCACGATGGCAATCTTACGTATGATCTACCAGTTGGACGGGGGCGATGCTACCAATCTGCGCGCCGCCCTGGATACACCCGGCCCGAATGAAGACATCGTTACCGTGGCCGATGCCTGGATGAGTACCCTGGCGGCCCAGGAGCAGCGCGCCCTGGATATCATTGCCCAGTTGGAGAAGATGATCGCAGATAGAGGAGCTTGATCCACTGCAAACCCTACAGTTGAAAACGAAGGTTTTGGGGGAGTTAGGAAGGAAGAATTAGGAATTAAGAGTTAAGGGGGTGGCAATACTTTTTCCACCGAGAGCGTAGAGAAACGCAGAGACTTTTTTAAATTTGCTCT
>JBNKDB010000402.1:0-5460 GCA_050288045.1 Anaerolineales bacterium
TGGAGGCTTCCATCAGGTACAGGTAGACGCGGTATTTGTCTGCTACCCCACTGACGCGTTCGAGCAAGGGAGGCAGAATTTCTAGAACCTCCTGATAACTTTCTTCGGCCTGGGTGGTTTTTCCATCTAGGAGATAAGCGAAAGCCAATTCGATCAATCCGGCGGCAAGGTCGAGTTCATTATCGATATCAGCCAATTCGGCTTCGAGAGTGGTGATTACGGCGCTGGGGTCTTCATATACCGCCCATTCCATATCCGCCAATAATTCATAATAGGCTTCAGGGCGGGGTGTCGTCGCCGGATTTTGCGCTTGTAAGGTGGGGGTGGGTTGTGTGGGGACAGGGGTGGCTGTTTGTGATCTGGTTTCGGCTATCACCGTGGAGGTCTGGGCGTATGCCGCCCGGACGGATTTCATGGAACAGTCGAGCAGATAAAGGCTGCTGGTCAGGATCACGAAGATCGCGCCTACCAGGAAACCAATGATGCCAAGTCCCAAATTCTGTTTCACAATTATCTCCCCTAATGAAACCCGTAGGCTTTTTCTGAGCCATCGGGAGCAATCACGATCAAGCGGAGGCTGATGTTTTCCAGGACGACCCTTTCACCAGTGTTTTGGATTGCCAGGAAAATGTACCCCTCATCGGTAACGTAGGTGTTGACATTTTGGATGACGTTCTCGCCATATACCAGATTGGTCCCTGCACCCCAGCTGGGAAAAAAGACGTTGGCCAGCGTCAAACGCAAGTGCGCGTCCTCACCTTCCGGGCCGCCCTCCACCTTGACGGTCAGCGTTTCAGCACTTTTTAAACTGAAGCCTCCGGTGGGCTGGAAACGGATAACGGGATAATCTCCGGCTTCGAAGACGAAGACCCCTGTGCCTTCATAGCTGGCAGTGGCATCATAATCGATCGATACTTGGGTTGCCGTGCCCTGTGGTTTGGGTTGCTGTTCCTCGGTCGGCGGGTAAGCAGTAGGCGTGGCAAACAGCAGTTCTTCGATCGGTGGCAAAGGTGTGGGGGTGGGGTTGTCCGGCCCAGGTGCCGGGGTGGGATTGATCGGTGTGCCACCCAGACGCGCTATCAGGCGGTCGTTTTCGGCGATGATCTGGTCGTAATAATAATACGGCCTGAGGGTAGCCTGGGCGAGTAAGAACCATTCCAAAGCTTCGTCTTCGTTGCCTTCATCCAATGCGAACCGGCCGTTTAGATAGGCGATCACGCCATATTGCTCCCAGGTATTTCCATAGCTGTCCTGGATATCCTGAATGGCGAGTTCCTTTTGGCCGCGGTTGTAATAGATCAAAGCGCGCAGGTAATAGCGCCAGGCACCATAATGAGGGTTGTTTTCAATATCTGAGTCCAGGGCTTCCAGGATTTCATCATAACGGCCTAAGTTATATAGGATCCACAAACGGTCGAATTCCCGTCCATCTGTAGGGGAAACTTCCAGGGCGATATCGATATGTTCCAGGGCTTTGCTGTAATTTCCAAGACAGACATTGGCAAGCGCGTAGGCGGTGTTTATTCCAGCGCTGGGTGGTGCATAAGGCCCAGCAATTGCTTCTAATTCTTGTGTATATTCCATGCCTTCTTTGCAGCGACCTAATCGGATTAGCTCAAAGCCGATGGACCGTTCGGTCCATTCGAAAGAATTACCCAGCGCGTCGGCTTTGAGCAAGTCTTGAAAACCTAATTCTTGAAGGACCTTTACATCCGCGTTGAATTCTTCCAAAGAAATCAGGAAACCATATACATCATAGCGCCGGTAATAGTAATCCCCGACTGTGGAGTCAAGCTCAATCGCTTTGCTGAAATCGTCCAGGGCGTGGTTCGCATTTTCAAACGCTTCATTGAAACTACGTTGGTTCCTGGTGAGTTCCCGGTAGCATATACCGCGTTGGTTATAAGCATCAGCATATTCAGGTAATTTTTGGATGATCTTATCCCACAACAGGATCGCTTCTGCATAGCCCTCGTTTTGCATGTCGCGCTTTGCCAGGGCAATATCGGCCGCGGCTTCATCGAAACGCGTTTGGAAATCGGGGGTGGCGGAAGGCGGCGGAATTAATGTGCTGGTGGGCGTGAAGGTTGGTTCTGGGGTATTGGATGGTGTATAGGTAGGGAGCAGTTGCCGGAAAGATTGGGAATCTCCGGCGGCCAGCGCTTTCGGCGCAGGGACGAATGCCCTGGCCAAGGTGTTGAAGAATTCAGGTGGCTCGGTATTGGGGAGCCAGAAGAACGCGGCAATTCCCAGTAAGAGCAGACCGGCCAGGAATCCAACCAATGCAGGCCAAAGGCTGAGCTTCTCGGCCGGATTACTATTGATAGCTGTTTCGGCTTGCGGCTGTGGCAGCGGTTCTATTTCGGGGGGCGTAACCTGGGATGTGGTAATGGCGGCTGGTGATGGGGAGGCTGGGGAAGGGGTGTCCACCAGGAGGATATTTTGCAGTCGTTTGCGGGCCAGCGCGTTATTTGGATTGAGCTGCAATACCTTGTTAAAGCAAAAGACGCGTTGCTCATTCGTGACAACACAATGGCCTAAAACCAACCAGGCTTGTTCTGAATTCGGATTTGTTTTTACGTATTTTGCCAGCAGGTTGCGCGCCGTTTCAAAATCCTTGGCGCGTGCGGCTGCAATCCCACGTTGTAATAGCGCATCGTCTTCCATTGGAAACCCCTGTTTGCCACGATTCTAATTGTTTCTATTATACAGAATTGTGGCTTATCCAACCCTTAAAGTTTGCTGAATATCTACTGGGGGCAGACCGGCACTGCGCCCTCGTAAAACTCATTGATCGAGGTGATGCCTTCCTGGGAGGCTGAGCGGTATTTGCGAATTTCCGGGCCTTTCAAGGAAACCAGGATCTGGTACCACTTGAAGGCGCAGGCTTTGTTGTCGGTCTGTTCCAGGGTGGAAGCCAGCAAGAAGATCGTTTCTGGGGTGTAGCGGATTTCGATCAGCTTTTGATAGTAAACTCCGGCCACAGCGTAGGTCCCCAAAGTGCTTTCAGCTCCTCCCAGATAGATGTATAGATCGGCCAATTCATTCTCATCGGTCAGCGCGTCCTGGAAGGGGATCATGCGCGCAATCGAGTCCTGCAAGTAGGCTTTTGCGCCTTCTTTATCTTCAAGCGTCAGGGCGGCGTCGTGCAGTCGCAGGTAGACCGGGCCGATCTGGTCGGCGCTGTTCAAACCATCCAGCAGGGGGGTGACTGCATCGATCATGCGGTTGGCGTAGTCGTCGGCGGCAATTTGGGCGTCGATGTTCAGGGCTGCGCTCATCAAGTAGTGGTATGCCAGGCTGAGGTCTTCGGCGCTCGTCCATTGTTCCAACAGCGGTGGCAGGCGGTCCAGGATTTCTCGGTTGAGATCGAAATCGACATCTTGCTCGGCGGCCTCCAATTGTGTGACCGCCCGGTCGAGGTAGGTATAAGCCAGGTCAAACTGGCGCAGAGTGGTGAATTCGTCGAGCCGGGTAGAAAGCGTCTGGATCATGCCCTGGTTATAGATATGGACATCGTTCTCCCTTTCCAGGGCCATAGCCGCGGCGACCAGATATTCATTTGCCCGGCCGATGGCTTGTACATCGGTCAGGTTGGTGTGAATCCCGCCCAGTGTGTCGATCACCCGTTCGTAATATTCATCGGCCTGCGCTTGCTGTTCTAATTGGGCATTCGCGATCCCGAGCAGTAAATAAACCTGGCCTTTGTCGACCGGGTCGGTGATCGAAGCGGTGACCGGGCCAAGTTGTTCGACCATCGCCTGGGGATCGGTATATACCGTTTCCTTGGCTTCCTCTAGTATTGGGCCAACCAGCTCTAAGGGCAGCGGGGTTGGTGAAAGCGTTGGCGTTGGCGTGAAAGTGGCTGTCGGTGTGACTGTGCGCGTGGCCACCTGCGCTTCGGCAACCGGAGTGCCATCAGTGGGTGTGGGAGTTTCAGAAATCTCTGCCGCAGCGGCGAAGGCGTCGGGAGAGGTCACTGCCAGGATGAAGCGGTCGATGGTGCCGCCGGGATCTCCGGTGAGGATCAGTGCTGTGGCTACCACTATCAGTAATAGCAGGATACCGCTTAATAATCCCAGGAAGAACATGCCCATGCTATTCTGCTTGCGACGCGGTTTTGGGCGGGCCGGGTCGGCCGAAATTTTGGGTTCAGCTTTTTTACGGCGCCGGCGATCTGGCTTTTCCTGGGTGGCGCTGCCGGAGGCTTGTGATGGTGAAATTGTCGCCCGCCGGGCAGGTCGGGAGGAGGCGCGCGCTTCGTTCATCCAGGCTGGGGTCAATGGTTCGAGCGCGGCCGGTCGATCCCGGCTGATCGGCTTGCTGATCACGTCGCTGACCGCGGGTGGTTCGCTCTTCGGCTCATCCTTCGCGGCCGAAAGCCAATCCAACCCGGACTCTTCTAACATGCGGGTATTGCCCGTGTCCTCGCTGGGGAATAAGGGCGGCGATTCCTGGAAATCGTTTTTAAGCCAATCCGGTTTCGAAGGCTCCTCGGCGATCTGTGCAAAGGAATTATCCGGCTTGGGCTGGTCGACTTTGACCTGTGGCTCTGCCGATAGTTCGTTGAAACCCTTAAGCCAATCCGGTTCGGATGCTTCTTCCACCGGCGGTTCAACCGGCTGGGGTGGGGTATTGACCGGGCGGCGTACTTCTGTAACCGGCCTTTGCTGTGGCGGTGGCGTTGGTGGAGCGGCCGGTTTATTCAGCGTAGCCTGGGGCGTATCGACGATTTTATCCAGCCAATCTGGGGCGGAGTCTTCTTCCGCTTCAGTGGGGGTGGCCTGGGTTGGTGGTAATGGCGGTGGCTCAACTTGTTCTTGCGGCTGCACCTTGGGCATCCAATTGGGCAGCGGCGAGCTATCCCGGTCCATCTTGATGTGCATTTCTTCCAGGTCTGCATCCTGGTCTGGTTTATGCCCATCGGCGTCGTCCAGCCAATCCGAATCGGGTTCTTGCACCGCCAGGTTTTCCAGGTCTCCCAACCAGTCTTCCTCTAGTGCTTCTGGGGCAGGCGAGGGAGGCTCTACGGGGGCGCTTTCGGCCGGCTTGCTTTCCACGGGTGCCTTTTCTATTGCCGCACTTTCAACTGGGGTCTTTTGAGGCGGTTCGTTTTTCGCAGGTGCGTCTTCGGGCGGCGCGGGTGGGCTTTCGGATTGCCCGATCATTTCCAGGAATTTCTGGAACTCGACCTTTTCGGTAGCCATGTCTTCAGCTTCTTCTGCTGGCGATGGCTCCAGTTCGTCCATCCAATCCGGGCGTGTCGGTAGTACGACCGGTGGTTCATCCGCTGCCGCGGTTGGCATCTCGAAGCTGTCTGATTCTATGCCGTAGTTTTCTTCTAATTTATTCAACCAGTCCGGTTTGGGCAGATTGGCTGCCACTTCCGGAATTTCCATGGTCGAGCTTTTTGGCGCTTCATCAGGCGTGGTGTCCCGGCGAATCTCATCGTCTAGTTCA
>JBNKDB010000403.1:0-4356 GCA_050288045.1 Anaerolineales bacterium
CGTAGTCACCGCTAACCGGCTGCACCTCACCGATCGGGGCAAGTGTCGCGGTCGGCATCAGAGTCGGGTAAACGGTAGGTTCGGATGTTGGCGGAGGTGGGGGCGTATCGGTTGGGGAAAGCGGTGTCGGGGAGTTCGCAATGGGGGTCGTAGATACTTCAGGAGTAGAAGCTGGCGTGCAGGCGCTGACAAGCAGGAGCATCATTAACAACCAGCGGGCAGGTCGCTTGATCATATTCAACATGGACTACCTCTAATTCAATGGTTACCAATATCACTGAATTTTATACCACAAGTCATTCAGTCATTGGCATAAGTCTTACCACCCAGCTTCTCTACCTGTATATGCAGGTTAGCATCAACTTTAAGAATTTATATTGCGAGTTTTCCGCCAATCCATTCATCAATGAATGTCTCTAACGAAAAACCCAGCGGATTCACAACGTTATCTATGGGATACCATATAAAGATATCTTCCTGCTCCACTATGTCAGATGCAACAAAATAGCCGAAGAGAGTACCATCACCAGCATCGGCAAAGAACAGAAGATCATCGAAGCGTCTACCGTAAGCTGAATAACCGGCATCACTGCGAAGCCATTGATTGCGCTGCTTAATTTCGCTTACCGGCCAGAAAAGCCAGCCAATTTCCTGCCACTGCTGCCCTAATTGTAAGCAATCCATGACACCGTTCGACTCCAAAAGAAGCCCACGTAGATCAGATGGAAACTCAATCTCAAGAAGTTTCTCCAAATCAGAAATGTCTTGTTGAAGTACAGGTGGACGAAACTTCAGCGCAACCGGCGCTTGTTCAAATGCGTGATTGTGATGCGCCTTCTCAATTCGTTGGCACCAAGTTACTTTATTCACTTTCATCTCATTTCACCCATCGGCCGTCCTACAGACAATACCAAATCAATGAAGTAAACTCATTCAATAAACAAACCTAACGATTATTATATATGATCCAATTGCATCCGAGAGAAAATTAACAATGCGGCTGATATCCGACTTATTCCTCCCGTTATAATAGCTACTATGACTAAGATTGCTCATTTACACAGAAAAGGTTGATTGGTATGGAAATCGGCAAAACGCTGTACATCATCAACCGGGCAGACTGGCGCGCTTGGCTTGAAAAGCATTTCGAAAGCGAGCCGGAAATCTGGCTGATCTATCCCAAGAAGGCTACCGGCAAGCCCGGCATCGTTTACAACGACGCCGTGGAAGAAGCACTGTGCTTCGGCTGGATCGACAGCATCCGCAAAAGCCTGGATGAAGACCACTCCGCCCAACGTTTTTCACCGCGCAAACCAAAAAGCAGCTTTTCCCAGCAAAATATCGAGCGCTTGAAATGGCTGGCCGAAAACGGAATGATCCATCCCAATATCCTCCCCGGCGTACAGCCGGTCATTGCCCAGGAATTCGTCTTCCCACCGGACATCATCGCCGCCATCCAGCAAAACCCGCAAGCCTGGGAACACTACCAGAATTTTTCCCCCGCCTACCAACGCATCCGCGTGGCTTATATCGACTCGGCCCGCGAACGCCCAGAAGAATTTGCCAAACGCCTGGCAAATTTCATTCAGAAAACTACCGCCAACAAGCAAATCGGCTTTGGCGGCATTGAGAAGTACTATTAAATTTCGCGATTTTTATTGGGGAGAATGAATTCCAGCGTGGGGTAACAAGATATAATTACCAGACAACGATTCCTGATTTCAATTGAATTGTAGAGGAGTGCATTCAATGGAAAACCATGCTGCGAAACCCGGGAAAGAATATCGCTTGGTCCTCTTATGGGGCATTATCTTTCTGTTCTTCTTCCAATTACTCACCGAATTCGTTGAAGGCATTTATCTCTACGGGTTACTGGGGTCAGATATACCACCCGAAATCGGCCTGGTGGCCCTATTTTTTGTACCACTGCTTTTACTCCTTGCCCGCAAGAATTTATCCGAGACGGAGATAAAGCTGCTGGCCAGTGTAGGACTGATCGCCCGGGTCGTTGAAATTGCCTTACCAACCAAAGGGCGCATGATCGTTTCCGGAATCGGGTTAGCAAGTTTACTGCTCTATCTCCCCGCAGTTTTGGCCCTGCCCCGCGATAAACAGCAGCAGGGTGATTTTTCCCGCCAGCTTGGCATGGGGTTCAGCCTGGCAATCTTTGCCCACATGCTCCTCAGAGCCTTGCATTCCGGGAGCGATCTTTCCGCGTATGGCGGTTATCGTATGATTGCCTGGTTCCTGGCAATTGCGGCCCAGGATATGCTCTGGCGCTCACCACACAGTGAGCAAACCGGCAGCGCAGTTACCGTATCAGCCAATAAATTCAAGGTGCTTGCACACAGCCTGGGACTGTTTGGGGTGCTGGCTCTGGTCTATTTTGCAATCAGCGCGCCGAATATCGTTGCCCGTTGGGCCGCGACCTCCAACCTGGCCGTTTACGGCGTTCTGCTGGCAAGTTGGGTTGGCGTGGGCTGGTGGTGGCTGAGCCAAAAGCGACTCGCCAAACCCGGCTTGCTCGTTGTCGGGCTGCTGTTTGTGCTGGTGATGGTTCTGGCGATCTTGCCGCATCAAATCGCTTTCCCACTGGACACAGATCAGGGCTACCCGCTCTCGGAACCAAATATTTCCTTCATGCAGGTCATCCCACTTTATCTGATGCTGGCCTTGTCGCCTGTCTTGCTATTGATCTTTATCCAGCACCTTGATGCCATCCTGGCCCAGCAGCCCACCACCCGTTTGCTGGGCGGCAGTTTTGGGCTAGGGGGTGGGTTCTACCTGCTGATGATCCTTTCGCAAATTTTCACCACCGTCTACGATTACATCCCCGTCGTCGGGCCATTCTTCCGGGATAAATACTGGCTGGTGTTCCTGATCCCCGGCCTGGTCGCCGTGCTGCCGCTGCTGTTGAATTCCAACACGAACACCGAATCGGCTACCGTCCAGCCTGGGACAAGGCGCGTCTGACTGATCGCCGCCGGGGTGATGGGGCTGAGTGCCCTTGCCGGGATCATCATTCTGACCGCCCATCCCTCCCCACCGGTTGGCGAAGCCACCAGCCTACGCATCTTTACCTATAACATCCAACAAGGCTACGATGATGCCGGAGAGCGCAATTTCGACGGGCAGATCGCCCTGGTACAAAGCACCAACCCGGACATTATCGGCCTGCAAGAAAGTGACACCGCCCGCATCGCCGGGGGGAACGCCGACGTGGTGGCCTATTTTGCCAACCGCCTGGATATGTATTCCTATTACGGCCCGTCCCCGATTACCGGCACCTTTGGGATCGCCTTGCTATCCAGGTACCCCATTCAAAACCCACACACCTATTACCTGTACAGCCTGGGCGAACAGGTCGCCGTGATCGAAGCCGATATTGCTGTGAACGGAAAAGTTTACAAAGTCTACGTCACCCATTTGGGCAACAGCGGCCCGATCGTCCAGATGCGCGAGATGCTGGAGATCATGCGCGGGCAGCAAAACGTGATTGCGATGGGCGATTTCAACTACCGGCCCTACGAAGAGCAATACGCCATCACCACCGCGGAATACGATGCCGCCTTTGTCACCGCCGCAGAAAGCGTTGCGCCTGCAACCTGGGGTGATGGTGAAACGATTGAAGAACGCATCGATCACATCTTCGTTTCCCCCGGCACACCGGTACTTTATGCCGAATACTTCACCGAACCCGAATCCGATCACCCCGGTCTGTTCGTGGAGATCGGTTTGGAAGAATAGGATTTCACACTGAGAAGATTCTTAAGCTTGTTCGTTCAGGAGGGCTTTATGAAACTTTATATGTTTTCTCAAGAACAACCACGTAGAGCGGTGATCTTGCTGCTCTCTTTACCCCTTATGCTTTTATCAACCTGTACAAGTATCTCAACTGTTACGATTACTCCAACGCCCGAACAGCCAACGCAGATCACTGATACATTTACAGATGAAGCCAGTGAATTAAAAAGCACACTTGCCATTACATCATCCCCAACTGTCACGGCAACCGCAACACCCACCCCAACTACGACACCGCAAGCAGACACATTCCAAACAACACTTCCTGCCACTTACGATTTACCAGTATGGTTCTCAAATTTCGAGCATACAATTGTAATGACAGTAACTGATCGCACAGAGACAGATACCCTCGTCACCTTTATCAATGCCAACCTGGCTGAAGAATACACGATTTGGGTGCCGCATACCACATACTCCCATTATTTTTGGACAACAGATGGAAAATCTTTTGGTTTCTTGTCCCGAGATAAAGATTCAGTCTATGTGATTGATACATTTACCGGACAGGCCAGCGAAAACGAACTTGACGCCCACGAGCATGAATGTCTG
>JBNKDB010000404.1:0-5479 GCA_050288045.1 Anaerolineales bacterium
ATGCAGGCACATGCCACCGGCCCCCGGCTGCCATTTATGTCCTTCAGCTTCACGCAGCCCGGCCAGTTCCTGCCAGGTCTGGCCACCATCGCCGGAACGGAACATGGCGGCATCTTCCACCCCAGCATAAAGTGTGTCGGCATCGAACAGCGAAGGTTCGAGGTACCAGACGCGGTTGAATTCCCAGGGATGCTGTGTGCCGTCGAACCACTGGTGCGTGCCGGGGTCGCCTTCGTATACAAATTCATTGCTAACCGTATCCCAGGTCTGGCCACCATCATCGGAACGCTGCATGACCTGCCCAAACCAGCCGCTGCTCTGCGAGGCATAAATTCGATTTGGATCGACAGGAGAACCTTTGATATGGTAGATCTCCCAACCGGCGAAATGCGGGCCGCTCACATCCCACTTTTCGCGTTTGCCATCTGAGGTCAGGATGAAAGCGCCTTTGGCCGTACCTACTAAAACTCGGACTCCACTCATGATTTACTCCTTTTACTACTTACCAAATTTTCTGATCCGCTATTCTGACAAGCGTTACGCACATCGGTACCTGAGAAGAACAACGCCAGAACCAAATGTATGCGTTTCAATAAGCTCTAGAGTGATCTTATCCTCTAAGGGTCCAAACATCGGCTTTCCACCGCCCAGGATCACGGGGTGAATATAGAGCTGATACTCATCGATCAAGCCAAGCTGTGAAAAAGTAGATGCAAGCTCAGCACCGGCAACGTTCATCTCCCCCCCAGGCTGATTTTTCAGCTTGTTGACTTCATCGGCGATATTCTCCCGCACCAACCTGGAATTCCAGTCTACCCGGTCGAGGGTTCTCGAAAATACGACCTTGGGCTTGCTTTTCCAGATGCGGGCATAATCGAGCACATACGCGGGTGCGTCCGGGTCTTCATCCGCCGTCGGCCAAAAGGCTGCCATGGTTTCGTAAAGGCGGCGGCCATACAGGAAGAGATCATAACTGCGATCCTTATCGTTGAAATGTTCGTGCAGTTCCTCGTCTGGAACAGACCAATCCAACTCACCGCGCACATCCTCGATGAAACCATCCAGGGATACGTTGAATGCATAGATTACTTTGCGCACAAAATTTCCTCACCGGCTTTCAGCCGCTCATGATTTAAGTGTACATAAAGCCTGCCGAATTTCTCCCAGGTGGTAGACGGTATGTACGACCATCGCCATTGCCATCCCGATTTCTTTTTCGCTGGGCCAGGTTTGCGTTTCCGCGATCAGCGTTTTTATACGATCGTAGCTGGCGCGCAGTTCGGTTTTGATCGCTTCCCATTCCTCCGGGTTCACTTCCTTCGTCGTGCGCCAGATCTCACCCCAATCGACGCGTTGGTACTCCCCGCTCTGCAACGTATCTGCGGTCACGTCCAGGTAGAAGGCAGCGTGTTTGACCTGAGCAGCCAACGTGGCACATTTGCCGCCGACCGGGATCGAGGCTTCGGCCGCACTGATTGTTGCCAACGTCTCGAACATTGAAGTCCCTTTGTCAAGGAAAAAACCCTGTACATTGTCGAAAGCCTCATCGAGCAGCAGATACAGCGCGTTGGTGAAATGTTCGCTTTGAATTGGTGTAGTCATAAGATACGATCCTCAATCTCCCAAATGTGGTCGAGTAAGTGGTAAGCCGAGCGGCGCACGAAGTAACGCGCCGTCCAACGTTTCCCACCGCGCGGCCCGATGGTGGGGACTTCACCACGCACCCCGGCGGCCAATCCCTCTCGCACTGCTTGCCGGATAACGGCCAACGCTGCGGCCGGATCGTCTTCAGGTAGTTCAACTTCCTTCCCGATCCGTTTTAGATAACTCTGGTCAGCACCTATTATGTGCGCGACGATCTTATCCAGGTCACGCCCGCCCCCGCGCGGTCCTTTACGCAGCTCTTTGCCCTTGGCAACCAACACAGCCGCATCGAATGCATCCCAATACGCCTGCAGCAAGCTTTCGAAATGTTGCTGGTCGGCTTCACCAATTGGGCGTTCGTCAAGCGCAGGGGCTTTGCCAGGGACGCCATAGTCCGTGGTGGCGTCACCGTTCAGGCGTTCGACCACGTTGAATGCCGCGACATCTTGAGGAATATCGAATTCGAATTTTGCGGCGGCGAGAATTTTGGCGTAGCGTGGGCCATAGGCACACAGTGCTTGCAATGCAGATTGCTCGTCACGCCCGCTGCGGCACCAGCCCGGCCAAGCGAGCGCGCCCGCAATCACACGTTTCTTACCCATTTCCAGATATATATCGACTTGTTTCATGGTTGGTCCGTTAGCTTACGTTGCTGTGGATTAACTTTGGTTTTGTAGGCTGTGATGGAGCGCACCAAAGTTTGCGATCTCCTCAAGTATAGAACGTATATTCTAGACTGTCAAGATGGAATTTGTCCGATTTATATCTTTCCTACTATCAAATTGGCACTGCGGTTCAGCATCAAAACATGGTTAAAAACCGACGACGGCTCCGTAATGGAGCCGCCGTCTTCGTGAGGAACCGGTAATTATGCAGGTTGAAGTGCAGGTTCGCCAGGGTCCGGTAATGCGTTACCATTCTCCAATTCGTTGAGCGCATTGAGTTCACGATAAGTCAGCGTCCAGGAAGTGGAGACATAAGTTTCCTTTAAGCCTTTCACAAAGGTAGTCGGGATGGCAATGAGCAAGATAAAGACCGGCAAGCCAACAAAAATACCAACAATGATGGCCGCCCCAGGGCCAACGAACAACCCGGTCAAGCCCCCGGCTACCAGGCCGAGAAAGCCACCCATAGCCAGCCCCAGGCCGCCTGCCGCCACCACGATCGGGAACATTGCCAGCGGTGTGATCAGCTTGATGCCCAGCATGATCAGCCACATCAGGCCAACATCCTTGAGGTTCTGGCGGACGAAGTCGAAGCCGCGCCGGAAGGTTTCAAAGACAGGTAAGTCTTCGAGCACACACGTACGACGGAAGAACTGGGTTAGCATGCCCAGCGACACGGCTACCACCATGATCAAGAAAATGAGCATAAAAGCAAGCCCGATCGTAATGATGATCCCAACGACGGCGGCACCGCGCCCAATCGATACCGCAATGATCGCCGGGAGGGCGGCCACAAAACCAAGCAGCACGAACACCGGGAAAATCACCACGAAGAGCAATAGATCGATGAGGAACAGCCGCCAGGCTGCCAACGACCAACCCATGCGCCAACCTTCGCCGAAGGTGCGTTTTACTTCGGTCTCTTCGTAATCATCCACCATGCGAATCAATGCGGTTTCGCTCACATAGCGCAGTACGATATTACCGATGATCAACAGGAAGAGGAAGCAGGCGAACAGCACCGCGATAGTGATCAACACGCCTTTGAACTCTTCCACAGTAGCGACCACTTCCCGGCCGAACGCTTCCATTTCTTCCTCGAAATTCTCTTGGAAGCTAAATTCGCCGTCACCGAAGGGCTGGTACTCTTCCTGGTTCTGGCTATTGTTATTATTACTGCTCCCACTGCCGGGGCTGACGTTGCCACTCGACGAGGCAGTTGCCGTGGTCAGGGCCAGGATAATGCCGAACACCCAGAGCATCTTGTATTGCCAGAGGATGTGCCAGGCTCGTTTCAAAACTTTCATATGATCCATAAGAAATCTCCTTAATTCAGACTCAAATTGTTATACTGCGTCACTGGGTGCCTGTAACTGGCGTTTGGCGTTGCTACGCTTGACGGCCACGATGATGACTACGATCAGCGCTACAACAGAGGTTACACAGATCAGGCTCGTGCCAATCATCAGGTTGCCGACCAGGTTGAAGATTGGTGCCAAGATTTCTTTGAAGAACTCTTTCACCACAGCCAACACGATTTCAGGACGTTCGCTGCCATCTGTGTACGCGCAGGCCAGGGTATAGGTGCCCGGCTGATCGATCTCAAATTGCATCACCGCCACTCCGGCACGATCCTTAAAATCGAATTGATAGTTTGCATGCGTGTATGAAGGTGAAACGAGCACTTCGGTTTCACCGGCTGTCAGGCTGCAATCCATTTCAGGCAAGTTGCTGCCGGTGTGATATTCAACGCCGTTGACTTCGCTGCGATATTCGTAGAAGATCGTATATTCGCCGGCCTCAGATAAATCCAGTTCACCTGAACCTGGAACGACCACGCGTTGGAGGACCGCCCCTGTATCGCTGTCAAAATCCTTGACCAGGGTAAAAAAACCTTCCGCGCCAATTCCCATGACCAGGGAGGCAATCGCGATCCCGGCGAGAAAGATTCCCGCGGCGAGCGCAAAATACCAGCGACTGGGTTTGATTTTTTGACTTTCCATTACTCATTTTCTCCTTGCTCAATAACCAACCGTTTCGTTCTAAAAAGTGCACCATTATTATGAACGGTCGGTTCTTTCTAACTTTCTGAGCGTAAGCTCACTGCGTCAATCCATTTTGCGGGCTGACCTGTCCCGGTCGGCGGCTGACCCACCAACCCGCCAACCAACTGCTGTACATCAATCCCAGCAGGAGGCTCACTGCCAGGTTCAAACCGACTGCCCACCAGATCGTGATACTGCTGAAGGACAACCAGGCCAGGTAATCCCGGCAAGCTATGCAGAACTGATCCAGCAATGCCAGGATGGTGACCGTGAAGAAGGCAGCCTGGGTGAACGCCCAAGCGCCAAACAGGCCGAAGGGCACCATCTGCCAGCCCAGCCGGAAGGTGCGCTGCCAGCCGGTTTCCGGGGCCTTGTGTGGCAGGCGCAAAGCGACCTGCGCCACAAAGCGATCTCCCGGAGTAAATTCCGGCAGCGGGCTGCCCCGGAGCAAAGCAGATAAGCTCTGCATCTGTTCCAGTTCTGCCCGGCAGGCAGCACAGCTTTCCAGGTGTTCTTCTACCTTACGCAGGCGAATGCCTTGCAGTTCGCCGTCGTAGTAGGCCTGTAACCATGTATGCACGTGTTCATTCATTGTGCCTCCAGCATTGGTTTCAAAGTTTCCAGCAACGCCTTGCGGGCGTAGTTCAGTCGGGACATCACCGTACCGATAGGGATATCGAGCACATCGGCAATTTCTTTATAAGACAACTCCTGGTATTCCCGTAAGATGAGCACCGTCCGGCTGGCCGGAGGGAGCATCATCACCGCTTGCTGCACCGTATCGGCCTGTTCGTTGGCTACTACGGTGGCTTCTGGACTTTTGTGCTCGGCGGCGAGGGGCAGCTCGTCGATATCCACGGTCGGTTTATCCCGGCGCAGTACGTCCAGGGCGGCGTTGGTAGCGATGCGGTAAACCCAGTTGCGGAAGGGTGTGCGCGGTTGGTAGCGCGGCAGGTGATGCCAGGCACGGATGAATGCTTCCTGAGCGGCGTCTTCTGCCAACTCTGCATCCGCGCACATGCGATACACAACGTTCACTACACCTTCCCGATGGATGCGAACCAGTTCGCCAAAGGCCTGTCGATCGCCTTTTTGCGCTGCTAAGATCAGGTCTAGCTCTGCATC
>JBNKDB010000405.1:0-4161 GCA_050288045.1 Anaerolineales bacterium
GACGCCGCTATCATCACGCATCCCGATGCCGACCATTATAAAGGTTTCCGGTCTTTGTTCGAAACCCACGATGAAGACCGCCGAGATATGTTCTTCCGAATGCTTTATCATAACGGGATCGTTGAGCGTACCGGTTCCAAATCACTGGGGCCGGTTTCGACAAGTGATGCCCTTGGCCGCCGTTACCTGACCGATGTGATCCACACCATGGAAGAATTGCGGCGCATCATCGATGATCCCGATGCGTGCGGCCGGAAAGTCTATCCGAATATGCTGCGCAAGGCCGTCCGCAATGGCTTTGTAGGTGATGCGCGTGGGGTCTGCTGTGACGATGAATTCCTGGATGGTTATGAGGCCGACCAACAACTCAGCATCCAGATCCTAGGCCCGGTGGTCGAGCCGGATGGTAACGGGATGCGGCGCTTGCGCTGGATTGAGAATAACGGCAAGACCAAGAATGGGCATTCCGTGATCTTGAAACTGCGCTATAAAAACCTCAGCCTGCTATTGGGGGGTGATTTGAATATCCCGGCAGAAGACCTGCTTTTAGAGCATTATACGCGCATCAATCCCCAGAATCTCTCCGAGCAAGAGCGCCAGCGTCTGGTGCAGCTTGCCCGCAATACTTTCCAGGCTGATTTTGCCAAGGCCTGTCATCACGGAAGCGCAGATTTTACAGAGCTTTTCCTGCAGGCGGTAAACTCTTCAGCCATCGTAGTTTCCAGCGGGGATAATGAATCCTTCTCCCACCCGCGCCCGGACGCGCTGGGTGCATTCGGTAAGTATGGACGTGGGGTTCGCCCGTTGATCTTCAGCACCGAACTGGCGCGTTCTTCCATGGAAACGGTGCGCGACTTAGATAAGTTTCGCAAGGAAATCACCGAACTGGAACGCGAGAAAAATGCCACGGCAAACGCGGCCGAACGCGCCAAGTTGGAAACCAAGATCGCCAATAAGTATAAAACCCTGGAGCGAACGGTGGTGGTATATGGCATGATCACGCTGCGCTCGGATGGGGAGAAGGTGCTGGTAGCGCAAAAATTGGAAAAAGCCGCCAGCAAAAGCCGCAAGTGGGATCTTTACCGGATGGAACCGGATTCAGATGGTGTATTGCAATACCAGTCCGGTCATTGACTGCGCCTCTTCTAACTGTATCGAAAAAGAAAACTTCCCCGATTGCAGGGGAAGTTTTTGATTATACGATCAAGTTGCCAGATGCTGTTAGTCTGGATTTACTTTGTGGCTTCTTTGGCTTTCTCTTGCACCGGCTTGCGTTTGCCGATTTTGTATTTCGAGCGTCCGGGGCCAAACCAGGGCAGCTTGATGACTTCATATTGCACCAGCAAGGCCAGCGTGCCGCCCAGGAACAGCAGCCCGGCCACGATGCGCGAGTAACTGATTACCGTGCCGGGGATGGTCGGTTGGTCGGGGCGGAACCATTCGAGCACGAAGCGCCCCAGACCGGCCAGCACAGCCCATCCGGCGAAAATGCTGCCAGGTTTGATCTTATCTTTGTAGCGGCGACCCAGCCATAGTAGCAGCCCACCAGCGATCACGTTCCAGATCAACTCATAGAAGAAGGTAGGGTGGAAACGCGTTTCGGGCGGATAGAGTGTCAGGTTATTGTAGGGTGGAATACGATGCTGGGCACTGATGGTCACGCCCCAGGGCAGGTCGGTGGGCGGGCCGTAAAGTTCCTGGTTGATGAAGTTGGCGATGCGGCCAATTGCCTGGCCGATCAGCAGGCCGGGGGCGACCGAATCCAGGAAGAGCAGGATGTCGAGGTTGTTGCGGCGGGCGTAGAAATAGAGTGCGATAGCACCCAGCAAGAATGCGCCGTAGATGTGCATCCCGCCCGCGCGGGTGTTGAAGATCGAGATGGGGTTCTGCAGGAATTGCGTGCCGCCACCGGCGATATCGTTGATAACGTACCAGGCGCGCGCCCCAACAATCCCGGCAACCAGCAGCCAGATCAGGGCGTCCCAGACCAGTTCGGGGTCTTCGCCGCGGCGTTCGACTTCGCGCTGGGTCAGGTAACCGGCAACGATGATGCCGATCACGACGATCACCCCATACCAGTAAACGGGTAACTCAAAGCTTCCAAGTCGGATGGTAAAAATGACAGGGTTGATCAAGGAAAACCTCCTGAACAGTTTGAAATAATGACTCCCCAAGTCTACCACGACTTGGACGGGATGAATTGAAAATTACAAATCGCAAATTGCAAAGGGATGCAGGGTGCAAGAAACAAGATGCAGGTTGCAGGTGCAAATTATAGGGAGGGAATTCGCAGGGATCCAGGTACCGAATAATCAGGTGCTGAGGCTGCCATGACTGGAGTGCTTTTTTTCTGGGTGCCTGGTTGACTGATCACTGGTTACTTCTGACGGCTGAACGCTGACAGCTGTTCGCTGAAAGCCTTAAGCAAGCCTTAAACTGGCGGAGACTGGGCGGCAGTATAATGAGCGTTTGAACCTTTGATGAGCAAAGAGGAGGCTGTACATTGTGAAAGAGTTTCCATTTTTAGGCGAAGATAAACGTCTGGATGCGGCCGAGCGGGCGAAACTACCCGGCGCATTCATCGAAACACCTTTGGGGGTCGTGCACTACGAACTGGCCGGGCCGGAGGATGCCCCGCTGGTGGTGTTGGTGCACGGCTTTTCGGTGCCGTATTTCATCTGGGACCCGACTTTTGAGGCGTTGGCGGCGGCCGGTTTGCGGGTGCTGCGCTATGATCTGTTCGGGCGCGGCTTTTCCGACCGCCCGCTGGCGACTTATGACGAGGATTTGTTCGACCGCCAGTTGGGCGACCTGCTGGACGCGTTGGGGATCAGCCAACCCGTGCATTTGCTGGGGCTTTCGATGGGCGGGATAATTGTCGCCAACTTCACCGATCGCCACCCGGAGCGCGTGCAGAAACTGGGTTTTATCGACCCTGCTGGATTCGCTTTGAACTTTTCATTGACTTTGCGCCTGGTGACCCTACCCGGCATTGGCGAAGTGCTATTCAGTTTATTCGGCGACAGCACCTTGTTGAAGGGTATGGCGAGCGACTTTTTCACCGCAGATCTGGTGAGTGAATTTCTGGAAAGCTATAAACCCCAGATGAAATATAAAGGCTTCAAGCGCGCCATTCTCTCAACGATGCGCTCCGGGATTTTAGGCGATAAGTTGGATGTGTATAAACGTGTTGGAATGCAAGCCCGGGATGTGCTGCTGGTGTGGGGTCGAGAGGATGAAACTGTACCGTTTGAGTACAGCGCGCAGTTGGTTGAGGCCATTCCGCAGGTTCAATTCTACCCGATTGATGGCGCTGGGCATGTCCCGCACTATGAGAAGGCAGCCGAGGTCAACCCGCTGATCATCACGTTCTATAAAGACTAAGCGTTAATTAATCTAATTACGAAACTTTGCAAATATTTTTTCGTCTTAATTATCGAACTGACTATTTATTTGCTGTTTTTTGAAAGGATAACGTGAGAGTTACAAAGGTACCAAAGCTAGACTTTTTATTTATCGGAGAAAAGGAGCGTTTGAACGGCAAACAGCGTGCTACGCTGCCGGGCCAATATGTTGAACTACCCGAGGGCGTGGTACGCTATCAACTGGATGGGCCGGAAGACGGACCGGTAGTGGTGCTGGTACACGGTTTCCTGGGGCATTATATGATCTGGGATCGCACTTTCCCGGCGTTGGCTGAAGCTGGATTCCGGGTGCTGCGCTACGATCTGTACGGCCGCGGTTACTCCGACCGGCCATTTGTGCGCTATAGCCTGAACCTGTATTTGAAACAGCTTAGGGACTTATTGGCTGCGTTAGAAATTTCCGAACCTGTGAATCTGGTAGGTTTGTCAATGGGTGGGATCGTCTCGGCCAACTTCGCCGCTCACTTTCCCGGAAAAGTGCGTTCTTTGACGCTGATCGACCCGGCCGGTTTCCGCTTGCCGCGCTTCTGGATGATGAAAGGCCTGACGCTGCCGGTGGTTGGGGAATTGATGTTCGGTGTCTTTCCCAACTATGGGCTGTTGGACCGTATGGCAAACCATTATTTCTCCGAAGGGGCTGTGGAGCAATTGCGCGAGCAGTTCGAACTGCAAATGCAATATAAAGGTTTCCGGCGCAGCTTGCTTTCCACGATCCGCTGCGGGGCGCTCGACAACG
>JBNKDB010000406.1:0-4495 GCA_050288045.1 Anaerolineales bacterium
GGCGTGGCGATGGGCATTACCGGCACTGATGTTTCCAAGGAAGCGGCCGACATGGTGTTGCTGGATGATAACTTCGCTACCATCGTCAGCGCCGTACGCGAAGGGCGCACCATTTTCGACAACATCCGCAAGTTCATCAAATACACGATGACCAGCAATGCCGGGGAAGTGTGGGTGATGCTGCTGGCACCTTTCTTGGGTTTGCCCTTACCGTTGACCGCCTTACAAATCTTGTGGATCAACCTGGTCACGGATGGCCTGCCGGGGTTGGCGCTCAGTGTGGAACCCACCGAAAAAGATACCATGCAGCGCCCGCCGATCGATTCCAATAAAAACATTTTCTCCGGTGGGTTAGGTACCCACATCGGTTGGGTCGGCTTGCTGATGGGCCTGGTTTCCCTGGGGATTGGTTTCTGGGGTTGGCAAACCGGCAATCCCTATTGGACAACGATGGTATTCACCACCCTGACGCTTTCCCAGATGGGGCATGCCCTGGCGGTGCGCTCGGATCATTGGTCGCTGTTCCAACAAGGCTTGTTGTCCAATAAATTGATGCTGGCCGCTGTCACCCTGACATTTGGCCTGCAAATGCTGATCACGTACGTCCCTTCGATGAATGCGATTTTCAAGACCCAGCCGCTGCCCGCCTTTGAACTGGCCCTCAGCCTGGGGTTGAGCCTGATCGTTTTCCTGGCCGTAGAGGTAGAGAAGTGGATCAAGCGGGCCAGGCTTAAGAAAAGCTAACCACTGATGCATAGCGCATGAGGTAAGAGAGATGGAAGTAATCCGTAATATGCTGGCCTCCGGCAGTCTGCTGGAAACCGAACACGCCTTGGTCATGTTGCTGTTGTTGTACGGTTTATTGACCTATCGCGGCCCGAACCATAAGTGGGCACCGCTGGTTGTCCTGGCCGGAATCCTGCTGTCTGTGTTCACCCCCGTGCACCAGATCGAGCTGTTCTGGCCGGTGATCACCGGGTTGGTCGTGCCGCCGCTCTTATGGCAAGCAGCCGTAGCAGTGACCCGCAGCGGGCCACTGCACCGCCGCTGGAGTCTGGCGGTGTGGAGCATCACCCTGATCTTGAGCATGCTCAGTCTGTTCTTGTTGAGTGCGCTGCCGCTTTCCAATGCTTTGCTCCTGGGCATCCTGGCCGTGACCCTGGTGTGGTATTTGCGAGAGGCCAGCGTCGAACGCAGTTATCTTTCTACGATTGGGATCATTGCGCTGGTGGTGTTGCTGGTGGATATCGACCTGGTGGTTATCTCGTTGCGCTCCTGGGTAAGCACCCTGATCTCCGGGCTGGCGATTGGCATCGCCCTCGGTTTTATCGGCATTGCCCTATTTCGCCGTTTGAAGCAGTTCGAAAGGAAGGACCTGTTCTTCCTGGGATGGGGATACGTGGCTTACCTGACTGGTATCATTTTCGGTACTTCGGCAATTGCCACCACGCTGGCGGCGGCCCTGGTGGTGGCTGTGTATGGATACAGCACCGGTTTGTGGGCCAGCGGTAAAACCATTCCGGTTTCCGCCAATACGCCTTTCTTTTTCTACCTTTCAGCGTTTGTCTGGATCGGCTTGGGTTGGCAGGCGCATACGGTGGTCGAGCTTCAGCATTTGACCGGGATTCCGGTTGTGCTGGTGTTGATCGCGGCCTGCATCCTGATCGTCCGGCAGCTCGTTCCAATTTCGGATGGGAACCGCTTGACCCTGCTAGTGCGCCAGGAAATCGGTGTGCTTTTGTTGCTGCTGGGCAGTATGCTGCTTTGGCCGCGCGAGGCGTTTCTGACCACGGTTAGCGTGGAGATCGCCCTGGCAGCCGCCGTGCTGCTGATCATTTTACTGCGTATTATGATCGAGCCGCTTTTCGAGTTGTTTGGCATTCGGTTGAGTTGGCCGACAGAAAGACATTCTTAGGTAAATGCGCAAAAGACTTTATAAAACCAGATACGGGCAAGCGCATTTGCCTGTAATCAAAAATATTCATAGAGGTGTATGACAATGAAATCTTCAACAAGTATGGGAAATAGATTCAAAATCATTAAGCCCCGGATCGAACAGATCGCCATGCCGTTCCAGGAATTTTTCAAGGCGGAGTCATCCAGTGGTATTCTGTTAATTAGTTTCATGCTGGTTGCTTTGATCTGGGCCAACTCGCCCTGGTCGGCCAGTTATGAAGCGCTTTGGCAGACTCATCTCACTGTGGGCGTCGGCAGTTTTATGCTCGACAAGCCTTTGTTGTTGTGGATCAACGACGGTCTGATGGCGATCTTTTTCTTTGTGGTTGGTCTGGAGATCAAGCGCGAATTGTTGGTGGGAGAACTTTCTTCCTTGCGGCAGGCGATGTTCCCGATTGCCGCAGCCATCGGTGGGATGCTTGCCCCGGCGCTTATCTATCTGGTCGTCAATAACGGCGGAGCGGGGGCCAGCGGATGGGGTGTACCCATGGCGACCGACATCGCGTTTGTGCTGGGCATCCTGGCGCTGCTTGGAAAGCGCGCCCCCTTGCCCCTGAAAATCTTCCTGACCGCGGTCGCTATCGTGGACGATATTGGCGCGGTACTTGTGATTGCCCTGTTCTACACTGAGAAAATCGTGTGGTTGAGTTTGGGGATTGCGGCACTTATCCTGGTTGTGTTGTTTGTGATCAATCGCCTGGGGGTGCGTAAGCCGCTGCCCTATGCTTTGCTGGGAATCGTGCTTTGGGTGGCGTTACTGAAATCGGGAGTGCACGCTACCATCGCCGGTGTACTGCTCGCCATGACCATTCCGGCGACAACGTTGGTCAATCGCAAAGGCTTTTTAGAGCGCACACGCCAATACCTGGACGAATTTGAATCGGAAGGCATCCGCGACGGCGCTACCTTTACCACTAAGCGGCAGCGCGCCTTGCTGCAGGGCATTGAGGATTGCACAGAATCGGTCGAAGCCCCGCTGCAGCGCCTGGAGCATGCTTTGCATCCCTGGGTGGCTTACTTGATCATGCCGGTGTTTGCGTTAGCAAATGCGGGTGTAGACCTGCGGACCGATTTGTTGGCTGCGTTGGTGAACCCGGTTGCATTAGGAATTATCCTGGGACTGGTAATCGGTAAGCAGGTTGGGATCACATTGCTGGCCTGGTTGGTCACCCGCGTTGGCTGGTCGCAGAAGATCGAAGGCGTAACCTGGAAGCAAATCTACGGCGCAGCCATGCTGGCCGGGATCGGTTTTACCATGTCGCTCTTCATCAGCAACCTGGCGTTTTCTGATCCGGCCATGCTGGCGAATGCCAAAGTTGGCATCCTGGTGGCCTCGTTGATCTCAGCCGGATTGGGATGGATCATCTTGAGCCGCAATGGACACTCACACCAAAACGGCGATCTGGAAACCAATGAGGTTGTGAATGACGCTTGAGATCGGGATCATGATCGGCACCATTGCATTGGCAATGGTGCTGTTTTCTTTAGAGCGCGTCCCGCCCGACGTGACTGCGCTGGGCTTGCTGCTGTTGGTTACCATCACCGGATTGGTGACCCCAGAGCAGGCCTTTGCCGGGTTCGGCAGTGAGGTGGTCCTGATGATCCTGGGGCTGCTGATCCTGACTGCCGCCCTGATCCAGACCGGGGTGGTCGATTTCATGGGCCGTCAGATTCTGACGCGCATTGGCGATGATTCGGGACGCTTCCTGCTGCTGGTAATGGTGGCGGCGGCTATCTTGAGCGCTTTCATGAGCAATACCGGTGCAACCGCCTTCTTTCTGCCGATCATCCTCTCAATCAGCCGCCAGTTGAAGACCAGCCCCTCCAAACTGCTCATGCCGCTGGCTTTCGCCAGTATCCTGGCCAGTTCGGTCACCTTGATCGGTACGTCGACCAACCTGGTGATCAGTGGCTTGATGGTCAACGCCGGGTTGGAGCCGCTGGGAATGTTCGAACTAACCGCGGTGGGGTTGCCGGTCTTGCTGATTGGGCTGGTGTATATGCTGACCATCGGGAAAAAACTGATTCCCGACCGTGGCTTCAATAAAGAATACACGGCTGACTTCAACATGCAGCCTTATCTGACCGAGATCGAAATTTTGCCGGACTCTGCGCTGGACGGAACAACGCTTTCTGAGAGCGGCCTGGGACACGATCTCGACCTGACCGTGATCCGGGTTGTGCGCAACGGTAAACAGCACCTGGTTCCCAGCGCAGACCTGATCTTGAAAAGTGGTGACTTGCTGCTGGTGGAAGGGGTGCTCGAAAAGCTGATGGGAGTTGGGGAGAAAACCGGCATCGAGTTGATGCCAAGCCGGAAAATCGAAGATGCTGATTTCCAGTCGGATGAAATCGGTTTGTTCGAGGTGGTGCTGCTACCGAACTCCAGAATGATCGGGCGTACGCTGGTCGATCTTATGAAGGTTCAGGGAGACCAGCAGGTCATGCTGAAAGTCAAGGTGATCGAGGCCAAGCGCGCCCTTTTGCGTGAATACGGTATCGAGGCTGATTTTAACGCCGGGGCTAATGTAACCAACGG
>JBNKDB010000407.1:0-4706 GCA_050288045.1 Anaerolineales bacterium
CAAACCGCGGGCCGCGGTCGGGCCGGGCGCAAATGGTTTACTCCATCTGGTTCGGCGCTGGCGCTTAGCGTCCTGCTGCGCCCAGAGACTGCCGAGGGCGACCCCCAGACCACGCGCCTCACGGCCTTAGGCGCCTTGGCGGTTGCGGGAGCTTTGGGGGATCGCTATGGCCTGGATGCCGCGGTAAAATGGCCCAATGATGTACTGCTGGATCGTCAAAAGACCTGCGGCGTGCTGGCCGAAGCCCAGTGGTTAGGCGAAACGCTGCAAGCCGTGATCCTGGGGATTGGCATAAACGTTGCATCTTCGGCAGTACCACCGGATGAAATGCTCAACTATCCGGCCACCTGCGTGGAAAGCGCCCTGGGCGAACCCGTTGACCGCCTCGATTTGCTTGCCGCCGTGTTGGAAAATCTGGTTAGTCTGCGAGAGAAAGTATTCACTGCCGGTTTCATTGACCTCTGGGAAGCACGCCTGGCTTTCAAAGGGGAATGGGTGCGGATTTCCGGGCAGGCGGAAACATTCGAGGGGCAGGTGCTGGGGCTGGATGCCCACGGGCGTTTGCGCCTGAAATTGCGCTCTGGTGAGGAAAGCAACCTGAATGCCGGAGAAATAAATGTACGCCCGCTCGGTTGACAGACCGGTAAAATATACTAAACTAGTAAAAATAACAGTTCGATGCCGACAGCAGGCTGGAGGTTCTCATGCTGGAGGATTTTCGAAATGAAATAGATGCTGATGCGTTTTTGGATGAATTGGAAGAAGAGGAAGAAGAGGTCGTCGAGGTCAAGTCGGTAAAGCCTCGCGCCAGCAGTAAGCTGTTCGGCCTGACTTCGATGCAGCGTTTCATCCTGGCGATCATGCTCTTTATGATGATTTGTATAGCCGGTTCGTTGTGTTTGCTGGTGACCGGAAAGATTGCAATCTAAAAAGCAGCACTTAAAAATGAAAAGCTCTCGTGTACACGAGAGCTTTTTTGATGCTAAGGGAAGGACAGTCAATCACTTTCAGGTTCAGCGGGAGGAACGGTTTCTCCACCTGAGCCGTTTTCGCTCCCGTTTTCTTTTCCATTTTCGCTGTTACTTTCCTCGACCTGTGCCAGATCAGCGGCAGCAAAACGCGCCACTGAGGCTACCGAATCACCTGCGTCCAGGTTCATCACGCGTACGCCGCGCGTCGAGCGCCCGGCTTGCGAAATTTGCTTGACCTTGGTGCGGATCACTACACCGTTGGATGAGATGATGGTCAGGTCATCGGATTCTTGTACCACACGGGCCGAGCAAATGCGGCCGACAATCGGCACCGCTTTGGCATCGATCGTACGTACGCCTTTTGTGCCCCGGCTCTTGGCCGGGTATTTATCCAGCGGAGTGCGTTTGCCATAGCCTTTGGTGGTCACGATCAGCAGATCACCGCCGGGTTCGACCACTTCCATGCTGGTCAGGAAGTCATCGGCTTTGATGCTGATACCTTTCACGCCGCGCGCCTGGCGGCCCATTGTGCGTACTTGTTCTTCAGGGAAGCGTACGGCCTGGCCTTTCTCGGTAACCAGGATAATGTGGTCATCGCCGGTGGTCAGGCGTGCCCAGCCGAGCATATCGTCTTCGTCGAGGTTCATGGCGATCAGGCCGGAGGGGCGCACGGATTCGAATTCGGAGAGTTCCACACGCTTGATGATGCCTTTGCGAGTGGCCATCACGCATTTTGCGGCGTCCTTGAAATCGACCACGCGCACGGCCGCGGTGATGGTTTCGTTGCCATTGATGCCCAGGATGTTGATGATCGGGGTGCCTTTGGCGGTGCGGTCGGCATCGGGGATGTTGTAGGCCCGTTCGGAATATACCTTGCCGCGGTCGGAGAAGAACAGGATCGTATCCAGCGAGTTGGCGGGGATGAGCATCATGACTTCATCCTCGTCCTTGGTCGTGTGCCCCTTCACACCGCGTCCCCCGCGGCCCTGTGCCCGGTAAGATTTGGCGGCCACGCGTTTCACGTAGCCCCGCCCGGTGATCGAGATCAGCACGGCTTCGGGCTTGACCAAATCCTCTTCACTCAGTTCACCACTGGCTTCCAGGTCGATGATGGTACGGCGCTCGTCGCCGTATTTTTCGTTCAGTTCGAACAGGTCTTCCTTGATCAGCCCCAAGATCTTCTTGGGATGTGCCAGCAGGTCTTCCAGGTAGTTGATCTCCTCGGTGACCTCTTTGTATTCATCTTCGATCTTCTGGCGTTCCAGGGCGGCCAGACGGCGTAGCTGCATATCCAGGATCGCCTGGGCCTGTAATTCGCTCAGTTTGAAGCGCGTCATCAAGCGCTCGCGGGCGGTATCGACGTCAGCCGATTCGCGGATGGTCTTGATCACCTCGTCCAGGTTGGCGAGCGCGATCAGTAAACCTTCCAGGATGTGTGCCCGGGCGCGTGCTTTTTCCAGATCGTACTGCGTGCGCCGGGTAATGACCTCGCGACGATGTTCGATGAAGATTTGCAGGGCGCGTTTGAGCGAGAGCAGCCGGGGTTCGTTGTCTACCAGTGCCAAAATCTGCGCCCCGAATGTGGTTTGCAGCGGGGTATATTTGTACAGCCGGTTGAGTACGGTGCGCGGTTGGGCGCCACGGCGTAGTTCCAGGATGATGCTCATCCCGTTGCGGTCGGATTCGTCACGCAGGTCGGACACGCCTTCCAAACGGCCAGCGCGGGCCAGTTCGGCGATGCGCTCGATCAGCGTGGTCTGGTTCAACTGGTAGGGGATCTCGGTGATCACGATGCGGTAGCGGCTGCCGCGCACTTCTTCGATGCGGGCTTTGCCGCGCACGGTCAGGCGGCCGCGCCCGGAACTGTACATCTGGCGGATGCCTTCCGTGCCGACGATGATGCCGCCGGTGGGGAAGTCGGGGCCTTTGATAAATTGTAGCGAATCTTCGATGGTGATCTCGTCGACGTTGTCGTAATGGTCGATCATATGATTGATAGCCGCGGTCAATTCGCCTAGATTGTGCGGCGGGATATTGCTGGCCATCCCAACGGCAATACCGGAGGAGCCGTTCAACAGCAGATTGGGTAATTGGCTGGGAAGCACCGAGGGTTCTTGTTCGGATGCGTCGAAGTTATCAAGGAAATCGACCGTGTTCTTGCCGATATCGACCAGCATTTCTTCGGCGATGCGGCTCATGCGCGCTTCGGTATAACGCATGGCGGCTGGTGGGTCGCCGCCGATGGAACCGAAGTTGCCTTGCCCATCGACCAGCGGGTAACGCATCGAGAAATCCTGGGCCATACGTGCCATGGATTCGTATACGGCCGAATCACTATGCGGGTGATATTTACCTAGCACTTCGCCGACGATACGCGCCGATTTGCGGTGGGATGAATTCGCCCGTACGCCCATGTCGTACATGGCGTACAGGATGCGTCGGTGGACGGGTTTCAGGCCGTCGCGGGCGTCCGGCAGGGCGCGCGCCACGATCACGCTCATGGCGTAATCCAGGTAGGCGGTGCGCATTTCGTTTTCGATATTTACCCGTTCGATCTTACCAATTTCCATAAGCTGAATATTCCTTCTGATGGCTTTGTAATCACGATAAAAATGGTGTGTGGCTCATCGCCACACACTTCTAATTATACCGCGGCCTTCCTTATTAAGGGCGCGTGAAAAGTATCTTAGGATCGCGGTGATATATTGTAAAAAGTAGATCATCTAGTGAGATGGTGTGTCTTGCACCATCTCACTATGGTCATTACCCGTGGAAAAGGAACCACTTGTCATTGCGGATCTCGATTTTCGCTTCACGGTTCGCATTTTCTGTCTATCTATCGTGGATTGATACTATTACTGCTTACTACATACTGTTCATTATCAACTGGCGCCGTTCCATTTCAGTTAGCTTACAAATAACTTACTAATTGTATAGATGGGTTGCGTAAGGTTAGAACTCATCGTATACTTTTTTACGTGAGTAGTCATGGTTCTGGCTGGCTGCTTTCCTTATTAAGTGCAAACAAACAGCCGGGTCCTGGCAATAAAATTGCATCGTGGATGCAAGTGAGGTTTTCGGGGTCGGGATGAACGCCTGGCTGCATTTCTGATTGGTTGCGTTTCCCCGACATAGATAAATCAATTTATGGTCAATACGGATTTGACGAACGAAATCAAGATTTCCTGTCCCAATTGCGGCGAAAAAGTAAGTTTGTCTGATGCGCACTGTCCGCATTGTCAGATGGAGTTGATGGTAGCTGCCGCGCTCGAGGAAAAAAGGCTTGCCAAGGCCGGAACCGGCCCACTTACACCGATCACCCCTGAAATTCTGGTTCCGCGCCTGGGTGAATACCTGGTCGAAAACGGGATGCTGACTCAGGAGCAGTTGAAAACAGCCCTGGATTACCAGGAAGCACAGACCCAGAAAGGCAATCCGATGTTGGTGGGGGAGGTGCTGACCGAGTTACACCTGGTACAGCGCCGCCACCTGGACCGGGCAATTACCGAACAAATCCTAGGATTGCAGCAGGCGCTTAGCCAATACAACCAGCATCTGGAACAACTCGTTCAGGAACGCACTGCTGAACTGCAAAATGCGCTTCAAAAGCTGACCGAACTCAACTACCTCAAGAATAACTTCATCTCGAACATTTCACACGAACTGCGCACACCGCTGGCACATATGATCGGTTATATCGACTTGCTGGCAGACGGTTCCTTAGGCCCGCTGACG
>JBNKDB010000408.1:0-12737 GCA_050288045.1 Anaerolineales bacterium
TTGTGAGAGATTTCTCTAAAAGATATTGTAAGGGAAAACGTACCAGGGGGCAAGTTTTTAAGGTTGGTTTTGGGGCAAAGGCGTGAAGGGAAGCGCGAATTGCGAATTGCAAATTGTCAGGGGGGCTTTGTTCCCCTCGGCGGCTGAAGCCGCCTGCAACCGGATTTGTTGAAGCACAACCTAGTCGGAGGCAAAATCTAAAAAATCAAGCCGTGCTTCTTCAATATTTGATCGCCCCACCGCCGCGTAAACATTGTCGTCAAGCCCGATATTGGGTATAATGCAGGGCGCAAGATAAAACTGCGGGTGTCGCCAAGTGGTAAGGCAGTAGCTTCCCAAGCTACCATTCACGGGTTCGAATCCCGTCACCCGCTCTATTTTTTTAATCCTTCCGCAGACTCCCTCATCAACGACCAGGCCTTGTTTGTGCGCTTCGACGAGGGCAGTTTCCACCCCAATTTGTACTTGACTTTCATATTCCACCTCTATAAAATGGAAGATATCGCATTGGAGCAGATATGAAGGAGATAAAACTATGGGCGATAAGAATGGTAGTCGCGACAAAGGCAAAAAGGAAAACAAAAAGAAAGCAAAACACACTTTGATAGAAAAACGCAAACTCAAGCAAGAGAAGAAAAAATCCAAATAGTGCTTTAGCTTTCCTGTCCCCCCATCAATCAATAAAATAGAGCCGCCAGCTTTGGCGGCTCGTTTGTTGCTTGTTCAGCCTGACTACTGGAAAACCTTGCCGTCCGGCAGGGTGGCCCCTTCCAGAGAAGCCGCCGCCGCAAGCTGCTCCGGGGTCACCTTGGCACCGGTCAGGTTGGCCTTGCTCAAGTCGGCATCTCTCATTCTTGCGCTGGTCAGGTTGGTGTAGCGCAGGTCGGCCTGGCGCAGATCGGCCCCGTTCATATTAGCGCTTACCAGGTAAGCGCTTTGCAGGTTGGCTTCGACCAGCTTGGCGAATTCGAGCGTTACGCCCCACATTTTGGCGTGCTGCAAGTTGGCCGCTTCCAGGTTAGCCACTTCAAAGATACCATCCTGCATCTGGGCGTATTCCAGGTTAGCCTCCCCCAGATAAGCACCTTCCAGGTTGACGTTCTGCATCTTGGCGTAATTCAATTGAGCATACGCCAGGTTAGCGAAATTCAGCCGGGCCTCCAACATTTCCGCGTGGGTCAGCACCGCGCCTTCCAGGTCGGCATCGCGCAGGATCGTGCGGGTCAGGTTGGCATATTTCAAGACCGCCCCACGTAAGTCGATATTGCTCAAGTCCAAACCAGAAAGATCGACCTTGGGCAAATTAGGCGTTCCCGGCTGCCGAGCCAGGAACTGTTCCAATTGTACGCGGGTCATTTTTGCCATGAGGATTACCTTCACTCAAAAATTCGATCAGATGCAGCACCGTTATTTATGCCCATATTATATCGATTCCACCCAATTTTACATGACAAACAAATTACCAATCTACTACTCATCTTCTCGTGGTATAACCGGAGATAAACACCCAATTATCGTTAGGCTATGGCTATCTTTAGCGGTTTTCATCTAAAACAATCCTGAAATCAGAAAGGATTACCTCATGAAATCATTTAAATATTTGGCGTTCGGCCTGCTGCTGGTGCTGCTGTTGACTGCCTGCGGTGGCACGGCCGACACCGGCGCAGAGCAAACGCCCCAGGCTGCCGCCTACACCGCCGCCGCCCAGACGTTGGAAGTGGAACTCGCCCTGGCATTGACCCAAAGCGCGCAGCAAACCCTGGAAGCCGAGAACGAAAGCCTCAGCCAGATGGTCGAGACGCAGGCTGCCCAACTGACCGAACAGGCCAACCAGCCCCCCACCCAGGCAGCGGAGAATGAAGATACCGCGCAGCCAACCATCGCTACCGAGCCGCAGATCAACGTGGTCGCTGAAACGCAGTGCCGCCAAAGCTCGAGCGTGTACGCCTCCGTATTCGAGGACCTTACCCCCGGCCAGGAACTCACCCCGCTGGGCCGCAGCCCCGATAACCTGTGGTGGGCGGTCACAGCGCCCTCAGACCCCAACCGGCAGTGCTGGGTGGCCTGGGATGAGAACATCGAGCTGCTGGGCATCGTCTTCGAACTGCCCACAATCGCCCCACCCGCGCCCCCCACCAATACACCTAAGCCGACCCCGGAAGGTGGTGTGGCTTTCTCTTATTCCCACAAAGGCACCTGCGGAGGCGCAGAATACGGCTTCTTCGAGATTACCAACCTGAACGACTTTGCCTTCGAATCGATGAGCATCCGGGTACGCGACGTTACCGACGACTATTCAGTTGGCTCATCCGACAGCAACAATCCCTTCCTGCCCAATGGGAGTGGCTGCGCCGACGGCAGCAGTACCCTGGCTCCTTATGGCAGGGCCTTTATCGCCGTGCCGTTCAACAAAACCAAGCAAGACAACCGCAACCGGGCGGTTATCACCCTGTGCAGCGAAAATGGGCAGCGCGGCACCTGCGTAAGCGCCGCCACGATCTTCAAACCTTAACAAACTCGAACCAGATCACCCCGGAGGTAATCGCCCAATTCCAACGCGATTACCTCTTTTTTTGTTAAAATCGCCCCAACATTACCGCCCTTCAGGAACCCCAAATGATTTACTCATGAACCTTTCCAAAACGTAAGTCACTTTTCGTGTTTTTTTGTTTTAATATTAAAGAAGTACAAGCAGAAAGTAGGCCGATTGCAATTGATCAAGAACGGGCAGGGAAATTGCAACGGTTGTGTCATGGCACAGTAATTCAATGATGCTACAATCTAACTAGGAGGCTTGGATTGAATATGACAGATACAACGACCATTCTTTACGTTGAAGACAACCCTGACAATCGGTTGTTGATCCAACGAATCCTTAGGGCTGAAGGGTATCATGTCTTGTTTGCCGAAAACGCAGAGCAAGCATTGAATAGTGCCGCGAATGAAAAGATCGACCTCATCCTGATGGATATCAACCTGCCAGATGTCGATGGGTACACACTCACCAACCAGATGAGGCAACTCCCCCAACTGCTAGAGACCCCAATCCTGGCACTTACCGCCAATGTGATGAAGGGCGACCGGGAGCGGAGCCTGGAAGCCGGTTGCGATGGATACATTCAAAAGCCCGTTGATGTAGATGCGCTCCCCCAACAGATCAACGCTTATTTGAAGAGGTAAGTATGTCAGAGACCCGGGCTGAAAGAACGCCAATTAATCCAAAAGACGCTACGGTGTTAGTTGTTGAAGATAACGTCTCGAACTTTGTCCTGATCGCCCGCATGTTGGGCTATATGGGCATCCACTGCGAATGGAAGACATCCGGGTACGAAGTCGTGGAATACGCCGACACATTGCCACGCCTCGACCTGGTGCTGATGGACATTCGCCTTCCTTATGAAGATGGCTACGGTGCCTTGAAGAAGATCCGTAGTTCACCAACCTTAAAAGATACCCTGGTCGTGGCAGTAACTGCCGAGGCCAGTGTGGAGCAAATGAACAAATCCAGAGCGTCCGGCTTCGATGGTTTCCTGGGGAAGCCACTCGACCCCGACCGCTTTCCAGAACAAATCCGCAGGATATTGGAAGGCGAAGACGTCTGGGAAATGGGATAAACCTTAAGGGCCTTCTATGGACAACCACGCACTTCCTGTAACTTTCGTACTCGAAGCTAATCGTTTCCGAGGTCGCCTGACACGGAAATTTTTGTTCGTATTGATCCCGCTTTTCATACTGACCGTGCTGGTCATCAGCCTCGTCTTGCTCGCAGGCATCAACAATATCGTTCAAGAGCAAGTCACCCGGCAAGCTGTGATTTTCCAAACGCAGAAGACTGCCGAATTGGAAGATTGGGCAACTCAAAAACAAACCGGTCTGGAGGCCATCGTCAGTGATGCCGAGATGGCAGCAGCCATCGACACGCTTACCAGTGCCAGCCGTTCGAGCGACCAGTTCACGGCTGCCCGCGGCATGCTCCTCCAGAAATTTGGCGGGCTTAAGGGATCAAACGACAACCTGCTCTTCGAAAATTTCTTCATCTTGAATACCAGCGGGAGGATCGTAGCTGCGTCCGAGCAAGAATGGGAAGGGCTGAACCTGGAAGATGAACTTTATTATCACCTGAACCTGACCGAACCAGAAGCGAATTCATTCCTGTTGCGCTCCCCTGCCCCCTTTGAAAACGTCAGACTGGCTCTAATGACGAGTGAGCCGATTTTCGATTCTGCGGGCAACCAGATGGCAACGCTCGTTGGGGTGAGTGATTACCAGGCGCTCCTGACCGTCATCAACAAGAACCGCGAGATATTCTCAAACAGCATCATTTACTTCGTAACCAACGAAAACCAACTGGTCGGGTTCCGTCAAGATGCGGATACCCTGAGCAGCCTCTCTCCCACCGCAGACCACACCAAGATCATCCTCCCGGCAATCCGGGAAAAACAAACCGGCACAGCCGTAATCGAATCGGTCGAAGGTGATACCAGCGTTTCTGCATATACCTGGCTGCCACTCTACCAGGCCGGTTTCGTAATTGAGATCCCTGATTACACTTACAACCTGCCGATCTATTCGTTGATCGCAATTGCCGGGGGCGTCTTGATCGCCGCTTCCTTATTGATCCTCCTGGCAATTAACCTGCTCATGCAGCGCACGACCAAACCCATCCTGGACCTGGCGAAGGTTTCCCAGCTGATTGCAGATGGCAAATGGGGTGTACGCCCTGAAATCGAACGCGCCGATGAAATCGGCTTCCTGGCAGAAAGATTCAACGCCATGCTCGATACCGTCAGCGGTAACGTCAACGCGCTGGAATCCCAAATCCAGGAACGCACTCGCGAGATCGTGGCTGCCGCCGAAGTGGCCCAGATGGTTTCCTCGGCCCGCGACCTGGACGATCTGCTGCACCACACCGTTGAGCTGATCAGTGAACGCTTCAAGGGCTATCATACCGCTATTTTGCTGTTGGATGACACCAAAGAAAACGCCATCTTACGCGAAGCCAGCGGAACGGTCGGCCGCAATCTCAAAGCACAGAGTTTCAGCGTCCCAGTGGATGAATCTTCAATCATTGGCTGGACTGCTAAGAACAAAGCCATCCGCGTTGCCCCCAATGTAAAATTAGACCCCACTTACATGGCGCACGAAATGCTGCCCGAAACGCTCTCCGAAATTGGCGTGCCAATCCATACCAGTTCGGAAGTGTACGGCGTGCTCGATATTCAAAGCACCAGAGCGGACGCTTTCTCACCGGAAATCGTCGATGTGCTACGCACGCTTGCTAACCAACTCGCTACCGCCATCCAGAACTTCCGCCTGCTCGAAGGTACCGCCATCGACTTGCAGGAAGTCAGCATTCTATATCGCGGCAGCCACCAGATTGCCCAGGCCCAGACCCGTGACGCCGTCTTCGAGACGGCGACGATCGCCATTCAGCAGACCTCCTTTATGAGCGCCATCTATAGCTCAGAAGGCGGTAGATTCCAACTGGTAACCACCGAAACATCCCCGCCGGTTTATGTCAGTTCCCTGCCCCGCACTTTACACATTTCAGACGTGCAGGTCATGCAGTACCTACAACCAAACATCCCCACGATCATCCGTGATGTCGACCAACCGGTCACCGCCATTCACAGTGAACTACTCGAAGTCCCCCGGCGCATCAAGTGCCAATCCGCCGCTTACCTGCCCATCATGGAAGAAGGTCGCTTGTCGGCTATTATGGTGCTTTCCTCCCAGGAATGGGGCACGCTTTCCCAGACCGCCCTACAGCCTTATTCCAGCCTGGTAGCGCTGATCACAACTGCGCTGGTCAAAGTTACCACCCTGACCAGTACGCAACAGCGCCTGACAGACCTGGAAGCGGCCACCGTCTTGAGTAGAACAGTCGCCTACGAAACCGACATGTCAAAGCTCTATGAAGCTTTCCATGAGGAAATCGCCAAAGCCGTTGGTGAAGTCGACTTCTACATTGCGCTCTACCACGATGAGACCAAACACCTTGAATTCCCCTATGTGGTTGATGAAGGAGACCGGATCACGCTCGACCCAATTGCACTCGGTGAAGGCTTGACTTCCGTTATCATCCGTACAGAGAAGCCCTTGCTGCTAACCGAAAACGCAGAAACCCGCGCCCGCTCCATGGGCGGTAAGGTAGCCGGACACTGGGCAAAGTCCTGGTTGGGTGTGCCCCTGATCGTGGAAGGTGAAATCATTGGCGCGATGGTCATCCAGGATATAAACACGGAACAGCGCTTCACCCAGGAAGATGTCCGCCTGGTCAGCTCCCTGAGCACCCAAATGGCCGCAACCATCCGCTCGGCCCGTTTGCTGGAAGCCGCACGCCAACGTGCTGTCAATTTGCATACCGTGGCCAACATGGTACGCAATCTCAGCCTGCCGCTGACCCGCCGCGATCAACTGCTCCAAAAAGCTGTCGACCTGCTGAAAGAGCATTACCACTTCAACCATTTTGGCATCTTCATGTTCGACCAAACTGGTGAAAAGGTCGACCTGCAAGCCGGTACCGGCGAAGCCGGAGAGAGCATGTTAGCGGAAGGTTATTCCGTAACTGTCGGTGCGCCCTCCAATATTGGCCAGTCGGCCGAAAATCTGGAAGTATCGGCGATCAACGATGTAACCGTGCGCCCCAACTACCGCTTCAATCCGCTCTTGCTGGACACCAAATCCGACTTGTGTGTCCCCATTTTCTCTGATGAAGAAGCCCTCGGCCTCATCAACATCCAGCACAACCAGCGCTTCGCTTTCCCAACGCCCATCATTGAGGCCATCCAGGCCTTCGCTGAACAACTTGTGGTTCGGTTGAAAAGCGCCGATCGCTTCACAGAAAACGAAGAACAGCTATCCCAGTACCACCTGGTCCAGCGCCTGGATAAGGCGATCAATGATGCGTCCGAAGCCGAAAAGCTCTATCCCATCATCCATAACGAGATCAACGATTTGGTTGGTGAGGTGGATTTCTACATCGCCATCTACGATGAGAAGACTGACCATATCGAGTTCCCCTACGTGTACGATGATGGCGAGCTGACCCAGATCGAAGCCATCCCGCTAGGGGACGGCTTGACCTCTGTCGTAATCCAAAGGCGCAGGCCGATCATGCTGGTCGAAGACGCTCAAGTGCGGGCCCAATCGATGGGCGCCAGAGTTACCGGCAATTGGGCCAAATCCTGGATGGGTGTCCCGCTAATCAGTGGTGGCAGCATCGTCGGCGTCATGACCCTGCAAGACCTCCATCAGGAACATCGTTTTACTAACTCTCATCTCGAAATTGTTTCCACAATCGCCGATGTACTGGCAAAAGTGGTTCAGAATAACCAATTACTACGGGAATCCAAGCGCCGGGCTGTACAGTTGCAAACTGCGGCGGAGATCGCCCGCGAAACCAGCGCCACCATGGAACACAGCCGCCTGTTCGAACGTGCCGTAAACCTGATCCGTGACCGCTTCGATTTTTATCACGCCTCCGTCTTCCTGCTCGACAATGAAGAACGCTTCGCGGTCATTCGCGAATCGACCGGTGAAGCTGGCCGCCAGATGCTACTCAACGGACACCGCCTCGAAATCGGCTCACAGTCCATTATGGGCTACGTAACGGCCAGCCGCGAACCACTGGTGGTCAATGATGTCGAGAAACAACCTTACCACCGCTTCAACCCGCTGCTGCCGGACACCAAATCCGAGTTGGGTATTCCCCTGGTTGCTGGTGACCGCCTGCTGGGCGCGCTGGACGTGCAAAGCACGAAACGCTTTGCTTTCTCGCCCGACGATGTCGAAGTACTCCAAATTCTAGCCGACCAGTTGGCAGTTGCGCTGGCAAATGCCGAGTTGTTCGCCGAAACCCAGGAACACCTGGCCCAGCACCGCCTGATCCACCACGTTACTACCGTGGCCGCCTCTAGCTCCAGCCTGGAAGATGCACTTTCCAGTGCAGTACAAGGTTTGCGGGTTACCCTGGGAGACCGGGTTTCCATCCTGATGCTCGATGCAGAAGACAACATCCTACGGGTCACCTCGGCCGCCGGTTATGAAGAGAACGTACTGGGAATGAACTTCGAAGTCGGCAGTGGCATCGCCGGTTGGGTTGCCGAAAACCGCACCCCCCTGACCGTCAATAACGTGCTGCAAGACCCACGCTACATCTCCGGTGATCCTAATGTTCGCTCTGAACTGGCCGTCCCACTGATCTACCGTGGTGAGCTAGTGGGTGTGCTCAACGTTGAAAGCGACCAATTGAACGACTTCGACCAGCACGACCAGGATATTCTGGGAACGCTGGCAGGCAGTCTGGCTGCTATTATCGTCAACGCCCGCCTGACCGAACGCCAGCGCATCCTGCTCGACGTTACCGACAAGATCCGCCGTTCGGTAAGTATGCAGACCATCCTGGAAACCACTGCGAATGAACTCCGCAAGACCTTGAGAACTCGACGGGCCAGCATCCAGGTGAATTTGGAACCGGCCGTCGGATCCACCACTAGAGCCGACACCGAAAACGGTAAGGAAGGTGTTGTATGAATCTGTCAAGCCTGCTTGGAACCGGCTCCCCCGAAGATAACTCCCTTCAGACCTGGAGAGAGCGTGTCCTCCAAGCCCTGTTGTGGCTGCTTTTGGCCGTCGGCAGTATTGCCTATATCGCCAACGTAATCGACCTGATCAACCAGCAAGCCTGGCTCTTGATCGGCGTAGTTACCGTAGCCTTCGTTTGGGTGTTGGTCATCACGGTTGTCCGCAAGCTGCCCTATCAAATCCGCGCCTATAGTGTGTTGATAGTTTCCTATATCCTTGGGCCTTTCTCACTATCCACCTTTGCATTGAGCGGTGACGGTCGTATCTGGCTGCTCTTCTTTGCTGTTTTCGGCACCGTGTTGTTGGGTTGGCGGGTGGGGGCTGTCTCCTTGCTCATTACGATTGTTACCCATGCTTTGTTTGGGTACATCATGGTGAACAACTTCATCCCCATCCCCGAAGTAGCCTTGCTAAACTCGACCACATCGAACGGCTGGGTCACGACCGGCGTCGTTATGTCCCTGGTTGGCGCCATCCTGATCGCTGCCATTAGCATCCTGCTACAAGGTCTCGACCTCAGCTTGTCGGGTTTGCAGGATTCTCTCCAAACCCAAAAAGACCTGACCGCCACGCTGGAAAGAGAACAAATCCAGCTCGAGGAACGCACCCGTAACCTGGAGCGTCGTCTCACTCAAATTCGTACGGCAGCCGAAATCTCCCGGATCATTGTAGGTGAGTTGAATCCAGAAGCATTGATGCAGCGCGTGGTAGACCTGATCAAAGATCGTTTCAGCCTGTATTACGTCGGTATTTTCTTACTCGATGAAAAGAAGCGTTATGCCAACCTGGTCTCCGGTACCGGCGAAGCCGGTCAGCGCATGTTGGCTGCCGGACACCGTCTGAGCGTGGGCGGCTCCTCCATGATCGGTTGGGCAACAGCCAACAAGAAGCCACGTATCGCCATGGATGTTGGCCGGGAGGCGATCCACTTCAACAACCCCTACCTGCCGCTTACCCACTCTGAATTGGCGCTCCCCCTGTTACGCGCTAACGAGGTTATGGGTGCGCTGTCCGTCCAGTCTGTTGAAGAGCAGGCTTTTGACGAAGATGACATCGCCGTCTTGCAGAGCATCAGTGACATCCTCGCCAATGCCCTCGAGAACGCCCACCTGTTCGAACAGATCGAAAACACCCTGGAAGAGATCAGTAACCTGAACCGGCAATACCTCAACCAAGCCTGGTCAGATGTCCTCCAGAAACAAGAAGAACTCGAGTATTCCGACGAGGCGCCTTCCGGCTCCACTTTTGCCGGTGACCTGGTCGAACTCCAGGTGCCGCTTACCCTGCGTGGCGACCAGAGCATTGGTAACATCACGCTCGAATCCGGGCGTGAAAAATGGTCGGCAGATGAAATGGAATTCATCGAAGCCGTCAGCACCCAGGCCGCCCTGGCATTGGAAAGCGTCCGGCTGCTCGAAGAAACTCAACGACAGGTTGAGGAAGAAGCCGCTTTGAACCGCATTACGACACGCTTTGCCCAGAACCTCGACTTCGACTCACTCTTAAAAACGGTGGTCAGCGAACTTGGGCAGCTCACAAACGTACGCGATGCATCCATTCACATTATTCCACCAGAGCCTTCGAACGGAGACCAGCAACCCGGGACGGCCCCCAGCCATGCCGCGGATGACGATAACTGGCGCTCGTCATAATTGGAGCATGTTTTATGGTAGTTGAACATACGGAATCGCGATTGAATTTGTTTGACCGGAAGGGGTTCGCTCGCCTATATGCATATACACGTCTGGTCACAGACGTGATCATGACCATCGTTACATTCTATTATGCATCTCAGGCGAACGTCTGGCAAACCAACGCCGTTAGCGGAATCATTGTCGTCACCGCTTTAGCCACGCTGATTGGAACCACCCTGATCCACCTGGAACGCGAGACGGTGGGGCTAAAAGTCATCCTGTGGGGTTTCATCATCGGCGTCAATGCGATCTCGATATTCGTCGTTGGGCTAGGATTTTTCGCCTTTGCTGCTTCTGTGATCCTTACTACCCTGGTAGTAATCGTCACACTCCCCGATGACCAGACCAGGCCATTGCTAGCCGGCAGCCTCGTGATTGGGTTATCCAGCCTGGTGCTGGACATGGTTACGGGTTCGGCCTCCTTCCGCATCACGATTTACCACGAGGTAGAAACACCTCTACTCATCTCCATGTGGGTCGCGCTGGCCGTCCTGGTCATTTTTTACACGATCCCCATCATTCGCAACTTTGCCGACTTCCGGCTGCGCACGAAGATCATGGTGACCTACATTACCGTGGCCTTGTTCTCATTGGGTATTCTGGGAACGATCAGTACGTTCAACATCCGCAGCACGCTGGTTAGCGAGGCAAATGAAGCCCTTTTTGCAGCCGCCTCTCAGACGGCCGGTAGTATTGAAGACTTTTTCAATTCCAACCTCTCAGCCGTTGAAGCTGAATCCAAATTACCTTCCTTTGTCGAATATCTGCTGCTGCCTGCAAATCAACGAGCTGGCAGCGATCAGGAAGCCAGCTCCATCTCGATTATGCGCATCTTGAAGCAGAAAGACATTAACAACATCGTGTCTTACAAATTACTTGCCCCGGACGGGACCGTGCTGCTAACCTCGGAGGACCTGGGGCTGGTCAACGGATCACCCGAACGCGGAAAAGTCTACGCCGATATCCCCATCGATCATCCGGCCGTTTCGGATGTAAAGGTAACCCCCGACGGAAAAGGCGCTTTCATTTACATCACCAGCCCGGTA
This sequence comes from Anaerolineales bacterium, assembly GCA_050288045.1. Classification (GTDB taxonomy): domain Bacteria; phylum Chloroflexota; class Anaerolineae; order Anaerolineales; family UBA11579; genus JAFGRA01. The sequence goes on from JBNKDB010000408.1 coordinate 11,327, forward strand.
ACACGCACTTTCGATACCAGCTTGAGTGCTTACGGCATTTTGATGGTCAGTTATAAGGCCAACGTCCTGCAAGATCTGGTCAGCCGCAGCAACGGTCTGGTCGGCACAGACTCCTTTGCCGTGCTCTTCGATGAATATTTCATCCACCTGGCGCATGGTACCAGTCCCAACACATTCATGCAAACCGTAGCCCCGCTCGCCCCAGAACTTACAACCGCCTTGCAGGAACAAGAACGTTTGCCAAACTTACCCGAGGATAAGATTTTCCTCGATCTTCCTGACCTGGAACATCACCTAGAAAGCCTAACGACCAGCGCTGGGGAAGCTATATATTTCACATCCGAGGATATTGCCACCGGTGACCGTGTAAATCAAGTCGTTGTAGTGCCACTTGAGAATACATCAAAACCCTGGTCGCTGGCCTTCTTCCAACCACGCGATGCCTTCCTGCAACCGGCCGTTTCACAAACCAGGAACACAATCTTGCTAAGTATTGCGATTGCCAGTGCTATCGTTGCATTAAGCCTGGGGTTTGCCCAATATCTTTCCCGGCCAATTGTTTCGCTTACCGAAACGGCTGAAGAGGTTGCTCAAGGTAATTTCTCGGCCCGTGCAACCGTGAGCGCCAAAGATGAGATCGGCGTGCTGTCTGAGACTTTCAATAACATGACCGGCCAACTGAACGAGTTGATCACCAGCCTGGAACAGCAGGTGGTTGAACGTACCAGTGCGCTTGAACAACGTGCCCAGCAAGTACAGGCCGCGGCCGAAGTCGCCCGTGACGCAACCTCCGAGACCGAACTGGATGAACTACTTTACCAGACGGTCAACCTGCTGGCAGACCGCTTTGATTTCTATCACGTTGGTATTTATCTGGTCGATGCCCACAACAAGCACGCTGTCCTGATGGCGGCCAGCGGGCACCTCGGCCAGCTTATGCTGCAAAATGAAAACGCGATTCGCATCGGTAGCAACAATCCGGTCGGCTATGCGACGGTCTCCGGCGAGGCATACATCGCTACCCTAGGCAGTTCCGAATTGGAAATCTACCGCCACATGATGCTGCCCGATACGCGCTCACAGATGTCGATCCCGCTGCAAGTTGGCAATCAGATCGTCGGCGCGCTGGATATCCAAAGCCAGGCTGATAATGCCTTCGATGAAAACGACGTCGCCATTCTGCGCACGATGGCCGACCAGCTCGCAGTTGCAATCCAGAAGACGGAACTGCGTGAGGAAGTTGAAACCACCCTGCACGAACTGGAAAGCGCCTATGGTGAATTCACCCGGGACGCCTGGCGTGGGTTTACGCTGGATGCCAGCCGCCCGTTAGGATACCAATATCGTCACCTGCGCGTCCAACCTGTCCGCGAACAATCCCAGGAAACCTTGAAAGCCTGGCAAACAGGTC
>JBNKDB010000409.1:0-5093 GCA_050288045.1 Anaerolineales bacterium
TCCGCGCGCCGGGCCTGGTCCAGTTCGGCCAGCACCTCGTCCAGCAGCAGCACCGGCTTGTGCCCGGTTTGTGCTTGCATCCATTCGACCTCGGCCAACTTCATGGTAAGCATGGTGGTGCGTACCTGTCCGCGCGAGCCGTAAGTGCCCAGGTCGACACCATTGCTCAAGAAACGCAATTCATCGCGGTGCGGGCCGATGGTGGTCACACCACGGGCGATCTCTTCCCGGCGGACGGCTTCCAGGGCTTGTCTGAATCCGGTTTTGATCTTTTCCTGGGACACACTGCTGCGGTCGATGGGGGCATCGAGTAAGGAGAGTTGGTTGGCCGGAGAGGGGACCGGGTCGTAGGCTGGTTGGTAATCCAGGCGCAAGACTTCTCCCCCGCGGGTCAATTGATGGTGGATGATCCCGGCGTGGCGGTCGATCTCCTGGATGGCCTGGATGCGGTTGTGGATGATCTCGGCGCCGCGCAGGGTGAGGCGTTCATCCCAGAATTCCAACTGGCTGGTGTCACCGCCTTGTTCGGCCAACTGCTTGAGCAGGGCGTTGCGCTGGCTGAGTACCTTGGTGTACTCGCTCAGGTTCTCGGCGTAGTGGGGCACGACCTGAGAGAGCGCCAGGTCGAGATAGCGACGACGGTCGCCCGGTGAGCCTTCGATCACACCCATCATCTGCGGCAGGAAGAGCACGGCGTTGAAATGCCCGACGATCTCGCCCAACTTTTTCTTGGTGCCATCCAGCAAGACTTCCTTGCGGGCACGCGCCACGCCGTTGCGGGTACTTTCCTGGATGATGCGTACTTCCAGGCGGTGTTTGCGCCCGGCGCGTTCGTAATCGGCGACGATGCGACCCACGGCTATAGGATTGCGCGCTTCCAGGAAGTTGACCAACTGGCGGTCGCTGTCGGCGTGGAAAGAGGTCAGCGTTGCCAGGAAGTAAATGCCTTCCAGGATGCTGGTCTTGCCTTGGGCGTTATCGCCAACGACCAGGATCGTGCCGTTGGGTACGTCCACGTCCAGGCGGGCGAAGTTCCTGAATTGGGTGAGTGAGAGGTGGGTGAGGTGCATCGAGTAGTCGCTTAGTTAGATAGTTGCGTAGTCAGATAGTTGTGTAGTTATGATAAGTAACCCTTATCTGGTCGCGTTACAATTAGATAATGTGGCAAATTGACAAGCGGCCTGGCACTCCCTTCAAGGAGCCAACGAAGCGGCCATCCGACGACCAGACTACTCAACTACGTAACTACCCAACCACCTAACTAACCCAGATTGTATTCAGCTTCGGATTCGGTGGCGTCTTCGGTGTCTTCGGGATGTATTTGCCAGACGCGTTCGGCCTTGTCGGTAAAGAGCACACCGTCCAGATGGTCGATCTCGTGCTGAAAGATGCGCGCCAGCCAGCCCTTGGCCTTGATGGTCATCTCCTGGCCGTGGCGGTTGTAGCCCTTGACGGTTACGGATACTGAGCGTTCGATCTCTCCGGCAATGCCGGGAATAGATAGGCAGCCTTCAACACCCAGCACGGTGTCTGTTGAGAAGCGCTTGATGGTGGGGTTGACCACCATATACAGTTTGGTAGGTTTTTCTTCGTCTTCTTCGTCGCCAAATTCAACCGTAATTACGCGCAGGTTCACATCTACCTGTGGGGCAGCCAGGCCCACGCCCGGTGCAACCCGCATGGTTTCAACCATATCATCAATCAAAGTTTGCAGTTCCGGCCCAAAATCCTTGACCTCGCGCGCTTTACGCCGCAAGGAAGGGTGAGGGACGGTAACGATTTCACGTTCAGCCATAATGTAAATCCTTTAGTTAGGTAGTTGGATAGTTACATAGTTTGGTAGTTTTGTATTCAACTTGTAAAGTAATATGTGCAGTGTAGCCTGGTGTACTAAAAACTACCCAACTATTAAACTACCGAACTATCCAACTATTTTACCGCATTTAGGATTCAGGCGGTTTGGCTTCTTTGGCCTGGGGGGGATTTTCCATTTCCGAGCGTACTTCGTTATAGGCTTTCATCCATTCCGCCATGCGTTCGCGCTCGCGGGAGGCTTGAGCCTCCTCTTCCTCGAACTTGATCTTTTCCATGCGCAGCACGATCTCGGATTGGATGCGGGCCGGGTCGTGTACGTGCCGGAAGACGAAGGTTTCATCACCTACATTGATGTCGACGTTGCCGTAATTGAACAGAATCGCCAGCAGGTTAGGGCGGTTGTTGCGCAGGCTGAGGATATTGCCCACCGGCGCGGAGTTGGTGATCTCCTTGCCCAAAGGCTTACGTTCGCTGTCGATGATGCTGTCGGGGGTCAACTGGTAGATGTCATTCCTCCAATCCACGAATTGGTAGATGAACCAGCCGACGGGCACCAACAGACCGAGGAAACCAACCAGCACCAGGCTAAGCCAGTTCATCACGCCGTAGATACCCAGCAAAAAGATGCTCAACAAGAGCGCAAACATCACGAGGGTGGGTGGCCCAACTTTTAGCAGAAGGAACAACCAGTGCTTGTGATAGGTGATCGTGCCGCCTTGTACGGTGCGGATGCCGATGATACGCGACCCTTTGGTTTCTGAGGGCATGTCGGGCAAGAACTCGGTCAGGTCGGCCGAGGCAGCTTCTTCGCTCAGTCCCAGGCTGTGGCGGATGGCCTGGCGCATGGCTTCTTCTTTTGCGCGGCTGCCCTTGCGGCGCACGCGCACCGCCAGGTCTTCGATCAGGTCTTTCATTACGACCGGGTCAGGCACATCGGTGAGGTTCATGCTGGCTGTATAAGTACGGATCACCAGGTCACCGTAATTCAGCATGCGCCCGAACAGGCTGGTTTGAATGTTGACCGATTGGATCGTGGTCAGTGGGGTGTCTTGCTGGCTGGCGCTTTGCAAGATCACGCGTTCCAACCAGATCACGCGCTGGTTGGTGACGATGTAATAATCGTTGAGCCAGTCCAGTATTTCCCAGATCGACCACAGCAGGAAAAACGTGAACAATACACCGGCGAATACGTAAGTGATCAGTGTGGCGGCGTCGGTGAGATGCAGATAGCCAATGAAGGCAAAGATCGCCACCGGGATCAAGATCAAGGCGGGCCGGGACAGGTCGATGATCAATTGGAAGGGGTGACGGCGCTCGAGCAGGTAAACGACTTCGCCTTCGTGCAGCCAATCGAAGCCGCGTTGCAGGATTTCTTCGAAGGCGCGCGCCGTGGCTTTGAGGTGGTGATCGAGGAGTGGGAATTGCTTGATCAGCCAGTTGAAATCATTGCGTTCCAGGTAGAACAAGGTGGTGCCTTCTACGGCTTCAACCGTGCTGGAGCGCCTGCGGTTGAACAGCAAGGACTTCTCCCCAAAGAAGTCACCGTGCTCCAGGACAGCGAGTTCACGGCGTTCGTCATTATGCTTGACCCAGATGCTGATCTTGCCGGAGCGGATGATGTAGAAGTTATCGCCTTCATCCCCTTGGGCAAAAAGTACCTGGCCCTTTTCCAGTTGGAATTCCTTTAAACGCCTGGCTACCCGGCCGATTTCTTCTTCGTTCAGCGGGTGGAACAGGGCAACGTCCTGTAAAAAGGAGATATGCTGGCTGTTATCCGAGGTCATGAGGGTATTTTAGCATGGGACGAATTTTCACACTGTTTATAAGGAATTGCGATTATGGGTGTTTTCCAATGCTCCACGGTGGCGGGAGATTACAGATGGAATCCGTAGGGGCGTACTGTGTACGCCCTGGGTGCATGCAATGCGCTCCTACAACGACTAAGAGATAATAATCCGTCGATTGGTCAATCAAATCGATACAACCACTGCCCCGAGATGGCAGCTTTGATGCTAAAATTGCACAAACCCTGATTGGAGGAAACCGATGAAAATAAAGAGAGCTGTGATCACCGCTGCTGGTAAGAACCAGCGTACATTGCCGCTGCAAATGCTCGTCGACCGCGACGGAGTTGAGAAGTCGGTGCTCAGTATTATCATCGAAGAAAATTTGAAAGCGGGCATCGAAGAGATCGGCATCGTTATCCGCCCGGGAGATGAGGCCGCCTATACCGACCTGGCCGGAGACCACGCCGGTTTGCTGCATTTCATCCAGCAGCCCGATCCGGTTGGCTACGGCCACGCTGTGTATTGCGCGCGTGATTTCATCCAGGGTGAAGCTTTCCTCCATATGGTCAGTGACCATCTGTACATCAGCCGCACACCGGAAGGCTGCGCTCAGAAGCTGGTGCAGGTTGCTGAAGTCGAAGCATGTGCCGTCTCGATGGTGCAGCCGACGCGTGAGAGCCAGTTACCGTATTATGGGGCGGTAGGTGGGCAGCGCATCCCGGGTAGGCTGGATCTGTATCGCATCGAGAAGGTGTTGGAAAAACCTACGCCCACGAATGCAGAACAAGAATTGATCGTGCCGGGGCTGCGCGCCGGGCATTACATGTGCTTCTTCGGTATGCACGTATTGACCCCGACCGTGATGGAAATTCTGGAACAGCAGCTTACCGATGCCGAGAAAAATATCCCGCTCTCGACTGCCCTGGCTGCCCTGGCCGAGCGCGAATTGTACCTGGCTTACGAACATCCCGGCTGGCGTTACGATATTGGGGCCAAGTACGGGCTGTTGAATGCCCAATTTGCCCTGGCGTTGAGCGGCGAAGACCGCGATACGGTGCTGGCGATGCTGCTGGAAATGTTGGCGCTGCGTGACCTGGGCGCGCCGGAAAACGATTGAAGGTGAGGCAACGATGAGTGCATTGATCGAGATCATCACTGCAACCGATCCGGCCGTCCGTGACCAATCCCTGGATGTGTTTTGTGAAGCGGCATCCCTGGATGACCTGCTGGCGGAGTGTGCTGCGCTGGATAAATTCTGGCGCAAGAGCGATAACCTCTACGAGCGCGTGCGGGCGCTCTTCTTCTTATATGCCATCCACCGCTTCCATTTGCCGTTCAAGGATGGCATGTCCGGGAAGGGCTTCGTGCCCTTCGACGGCTACACCAACCTGCTTAAGCGGCGTTTCGAGGAAGCCATCGATATTTTCCTGGCAACCCAGGAGCAGGACGGCCCGAATGGTAGCATCTCCAGCGCATTGGCCAGCGCTTACC
>JBNKDB010000410.1:0-5733 GCA_050288045.1 Anaerolineales bacterium
GTCATCGAAGTTGCCGACACCGGCCCCGGAATTCCAAACGAGGAGCTTCCACACGTTTGGGAAGAACTCTATCGCGGCAAAGGCGCCCGCGGTATCCCCGGCAGCGGACTAGGATTGGCACTGGTACGCGCCATCATCTACCGCCACGACGGGCGCGTTTCGCTGCGCAGCCGCACCGGGGAAGGCACGGTTTTCACCGTCCGCCTGCCGGTCGGCAATGTCACCGATCTGTAACAAGCTGTCACCGGAACGCCATGTTCCCGTCACCACCTCGTAATTCCCTCCGAATACAATCGAAACATCAAAATAGTTTGGAGGTTTTAGCCATGCATTTACACAAAAAAACTCTTTGGAAAATCGTACTTCTTCTGGCGTTCATCCTACCCCTAAGCTGCAACGCTTTTGGCTCCATGGATGTACAGGTCGAAACTACCCCGGCAGAAGCCACTATACCGCCAATCCAGATAACGCCGACACTAGCGACGAATGGCGCCGTCAAGAATGATAACAGCTCATCCCAGGCCATAGCCCCGCTGGTCGCCGGGTGGCTCGGCTACGTAGAGACTTTGCCGGAAGGCAGTCCCTTCGATGATGCCCTGGTGCTTTCTCCGGAAGGCACCGGTTCTTTGGGCATTGCTGGAGCGACACCCGAACTGGAAAATGAGATCGTTGGCCTGCGCGATAAAGCTGAGCCCGGCAAATATGCCCATTTTTGGGGCGAGTTGAATTGCGAAGTCGAGGATTACAACGGCTGCCAGCTATTGGTCACTAAACTGCGCTATGGCGCAACCGCCACCGACGGGGACCGAGTAGAAGGCTGGCAAGGCAAACTGATCAGCCATACTTTCAATTCGGGCCTAAGCAGTGTCTTCGTGCTCGATTACCGCTTTCCGATGTGGTTCAGTGTTGATAGTAACGACGAAGCCGTCAGAAGCGAAATTGAAAGCCTGCGCGACAGTGGTACAGTCGTGCACCTTTGGGGCGAATTACTTACCGGCATCCCCGATGTCAACGGCTCCCGCATCCAGGTCGAGCGCATCGAAGTTGTTACAGAAGGTTCTATAGTTGCGCCCCCTGCTGAAGCCGCCATCGATCCCACCGAAGGTTGGCTAACCTATACCAACGCGCGCTACGGCTACCAGTTCAAGTATCCTGAGACGGCCACAATCACCGCACAAGGCCCACTTGGCTTCCCCACCGAGGATTTACCGGGCGGTATGGACGTCGAACAGTATATGCTGGCGCTTCAAGAACAATATGGCGACACGCTTTGTGTCAGCATCAAATACAGTCTGGGTTTTATCGGCATCTCTGCACCGCCCAATAGTGGCTACAAGTATGCGCCCTGCGGCCCGACCGGGCTTGGGGCCGGTGAAACCATGTCACGCGCTGAAACGATCCTCTTCCTGGGCCAACCAATCGCGGTAAACGGCTTCGAATTCAACGCTGCCGGCGGTGGCAATACCCTCGATGCTCAAACCGAAATCTTCAATTTCATCCTGGAAGATGGCACTCAAATTACCTACGGTGCGCTCCCCCGTGCTGATGCTACCTACGAAGACTACTTGATGAAAACCAAAGATACATTACTGCAAATTCTAGAAACCTACGAGATCATCAACTGATTTCCCTCCTATCATTCAATACCAATGAGCAGGTGTTTTTCATACAAAGCACCTGCTTTATTTATACAGCCACGCTACCGGGCAGCATCACTTAGTTGATTTATCGACTGGACAACTGGTTCCTGTATCTGGCAATCCTCTTGCAACGATAGGAGAAAATCACCACGCGTCAGGCAAACGCAAATTGCCGTTTTATGATTTAATGACACATCAATGAGCGTATTACAGATAGACCCCACCCCACCCCCGAAACCGCAGAAACGCGCCCGCCAAAGGCGCAAGCGCGGCATTACGGTCACACCTTTTGCCTTGTTGTTGATCCTAGCCCTGAATGTCCTGGTGCTGGCAGGTGTAGGCTATTTCATTTATGCTGACCCACTCGCCTTGTTGAGCACACCAACAGCCGTCATCCCCACCACCATCCCCCCCTCACCGGTGCCGCCTTCGCTCACTGTTACTCCTTCGCCGACTTTACAGCCCACCGAAACACCTGCCCCCATTCAAAACGGCGATCAGCAAGTGATCGTCATCACCGCAACCCCAGGCGCAAACGATGGGCAAGTTATCCAAGGGCTAATGGTGATGGCCTACAGCGATTTTGGCTATACGCATTTATTTGCTTATCAGCCTGAAACCACTGCTTTCACCCGCTTGACCAACGGCAGTTGGGACGACATCCATCCCGCCCTTAGCCCAGATGGGCAGCGCGTTGCTTTCGCCTCCCACCGCGGTGGGCATTGGGATCTCTACATCCTCGATCTTTCAACCGGGGATACCACCCAGGTAACCAACGACCTGGAATATGATGGTAATCCCTCCTGGTCACCGGACGGCATCTGGCTGGCCTTCGAGAAATACGTCGACAACAACCTGGAAATCTATATCACCCCATTGGATGGCTCGGTTGAACCGGTTCGTCTGACCACCGATGGGGCCGCAGACTACGACCCAGCCTGGTATCCGGCCGACAGCGGCCGCAAAGTGGCCTTTGTCTCCAACCGCAGTGGACAAAACGACATCTGGATTGCCGACCTGGACCGGGTCGGCGAAAGCCGTTTTTCGAACATCAGCAATAACCCCTACCTTAGCCAGACCAACCCGGCCTGGTCTCCCGAAGGACGCTATCTGGCCTGGGTTTCCCCGGTGGATAATTACGATCGCGTCTTCAAATACGAATACCGCAACCCAGACGCCATTCCGATCAATATTGGGAACGGCAGCGATCCGGCCTGGAGCCCCGACGGAAAAATGCTGTTGACCAGCGTGCGTGACGTCGACATTATCCATCTTACTGCCTACGATGCCACCAACTCTACCATCGTTCTTCCGGCAGAGCGCCTCCCCGGGCGCGTAGAGGGAATTTCTTGGGGTCCCAATAAGTTACCAGGAAGTTTACCAATCAGTTTACAAGCCATCGCCAACGAGACGCCATCTGCGGCCTGGGCCAGTGTACTCACGCCTGAATCGGTGCCGATCTACGGCCGCCAGTTCACCATCGATCTAGCCGGAGTCGATGCCCCTCACCCCAAATTGAACGCGGTTGCCATCGAGCCTTTCTACGCCTTGCGTGACCGCACAAGCCAGGCACTCGGTTGGGACGCGTTGGGATCATTGGAAAACGCTTTTGTTTCGCTCAACGAACCCTTGCCTCCCGGCCTCAGTCAATCCTGGCTGTATACCGGCCGGGCAATTGCCCTCAACACAGCTTACATCAACGTCGGCTTCATGAAAGTCGTCCGCGAAGACATTGGTCCACATACATACTGGCACGTTTATTTGCGTACCGCCAATCAGGATGGCACTCAGGGTCGCCCCATGGTCGACCGGCCCTGGAACTTCGACGCCCGTTTCTCCGGCGATACCTATGAATACGAAAATGGTGGTGCTCTGGAAGGCAGTGTGCCCTCAGGGTACTGGGTCGATTTCACCGCACTGGCCTGGGAATATGGCTGGAGCCGCGTTCCGGCACTTTCCAACTGGAGCAGCTTTTATTCCGGAGCGCAGTTCAACCTCTTTGCCATCACCTCGGGCCTGGACTGGCACACCGCCATGCTGCAACTCTATCCGCTGGATGTCTTCATCACCCCCACACCAATCTTGCCACAGCGGTATTAGCATATAAAGGTACTGAACATGAAACGCTTATACATTATTGGTTCAATCATACTTATGCTTTCCTTCACTGCCTGCCAACCTATCGCAAACCAGTCTACATTGCCCCCACAAGCGACCCAGACCACTGCACCAGACGAGGCGCTTCCCACACCATCGCCCACCCTGGAACAAAATACTGAAACCGAGGAGGAATCGCCCCAACAAGATGTAGAACCTACCGCTGAATCGATCACCATCGACGAAGCCTATGCCGATCTCCCCCTCCCAGACAACCCCACGCCACTTCCTGGTACGCCCGAGAGTGAAACCCTGGTTATCGAGGTGCCTACCCCCGGCCCGGTACCTGTTTCGGCCTGGCGTCCGGCGCTCTATCCCGTTCCGTGGGCTTTGGGGCAGTTCGACCATTTCTATTTCAACCGCCCCGTTGCCGCCGATGAGATCAACTGGCCGCTGCCCGAATACCGTTATGGCGCGATCAACTTCGGACCTGATGTTCCTCACACCGGTGTAGATATCACTGTCGATGAGGGTACCTCCATCATCGCTGCTGCCCCCGGCACGGTTGAATCCGCCGGATACGGCATCTACCGCGGCACTACTGACGAGAACGATCCCTATGGCCTGGCCGTTGTCTTACGCCACGATTTTGGATATAACGGCGAACCGCTGTTCACGATCTACGCTCACCTATCCGAGATTCTTGTCATCCCCGGCCAGCGCGTGAATACCGGTGACATCCTTGGCCTTTCGGGAGAAACCGGCTTCACCACCGGCCCGCATCTGCATTTCGAGGTACGCGTTGGCGAAGGCACCTATTGGAGCACCCGCAATCCCGAACTTTGGCTGGTGCCACCGCAAGGTTGGGGTGTATTGGTTGGGCGCATTACCGATAATCGCAGCCAGCCGCTGAACAGTCCCCAGGACTATCAAGCCGATTATTCTACCGGCACCCGCCTGCGCATCACCAATCTGGATACCAACCAACGCTGGTGGGGTAACACCTACGGCACCCAGGTCACCATCCGCCCGGACAACTATTATCGCGAAAATTTTGTGATGAGCGACTTGCCGGCCGGGAACTATGAAATCATGATCAATTACCTGGGCACCGTCGAGTATCTGAACCTAAAGATCGTTGGCGGCGGAGTAACCTATTTTCGCTGGAACACAGTCAAAGGTTTCGATACGATCCTGCCTTCTGCCCCCATTCCCAGCACCCTGCCCCTCTCCGGGCAGTAACCATACCTCACTTTCCTTCGCAATTTATTTGGGGAGGACCCCGTCTTCCCCGCACTTTAATTGATTCGATCCCAATCCTTCATTGCCCGGTTTGGGGCCTCGCAACCATCCAAAACTCCCCGCTAAAATTACTTGACAAACAGAACAATCGTGCTAAACTTAGAGAAAATTTGTTCTATTTAGAAGAATACAACCTGATTCAAGTAATTTGGAGGTAACAAATCCTATGGCAAAGAAAAAACAATCCGCCCCTCCAGAGAACGGTAAAGAACGTCTCGCCGCTCTGGACAAAGCCGTCGGTGAAATTCACAAGCGTTTTGGCGACGGGTCCATTATGCGCCTCGGTGAAACTGAAAGTCTACACGTTGAAGCCATCCCCACCGGCGCGCTTTCCCTTGACATTGCCCTCGGCGTAGGGGGTATCCCGCGCGGCCGCGTCACCGAAATCTACGGGCCCGAATCCTCCGGCAAGACCACCATCTGCCAGCATATCGTTGCTGAAGCGCAGAAAATGGGCGGCACTGCCGCCTTCATCGACATGGAACACGCCCTTGACCCAGCTTACGCCGCCCAATGTGGTGTCGATGTCGAGAATTTGCTCATCTCCCAACCCGACACTGGAGAACAGGCACTCGAAATTGCTGAAACGTTGGTGCGTTCCGGCGCAGTCGATGTACTTGTAGTCGACTCAGTAGCTGCATTGGTACCGCGCTCTGAAATCGAAGGCGACATGGGCGATGCTACCATGGGTATG
>JBNKDB010000411.1:0-4055 GCA_050288045.1 Anaerolineales bacterium
ACCCGGTAGCGGGTCAAGAACTCGGCACCGATGGCAGCGTGGGTGCCTTCCAGGTTGTGATCCATGGCCTTGCCGATGTCGTGCAGTAAGCCGCCGCCTTTGGCGATCTCGATGTCGGCGCCCAATTCGGCGGCGATCACAGAGGCGATCTTGGCGGTTTCTACAGCGTGGGCCAATTGGTTTTGGCCGTAGGAGGTGCGGAATTTGAGGCGGCCCAGCATCTTGGTTACTTCTTTGTGCAGGTTGGGCACACCGGCTTCGAAGGCGGCCTCTTCACCGGCTTCGACGATCGAGCGTTCCACGTCCTGGTGTTCTTTCTCGATGGTCTTTTCGATGTTGGCGGGGTGGATGCGGCCGTCCAGCACCAGTTTTGCGAGCGCCCGGCGGGCAACTTCGCGGCGCACCGGGTCGAAGCACGAGATGGTTACCGCTTCGGGGGTATCGTCGACGATCACATCGACCCCGGCAGCCTGCTCGAAGGCGCGGATGTTGCGGCCATTGCGGCCAATGATGCGGCCCTTCATATCGTCGGAGGGCAGGGGCACGACCGATGTGGTGGTTTCGGAAACGTGTTCGGAAGCCACACGCTGGATCGCCAGCGAGATCAGCTTGCGGGCGCGCTTTTCACCTTCTTCACGTGCCTCGGCTTCGATCTGGCGGATGATGCGGGCCATATCGCCCTGAGCTTCTTTTTCTACTTCCTGCATCAAGACGGCGCGCGCTTCATCATTGGTCATGTTAGAGATCTCTTGCAGTTTCTTGAGCGCATCGTCGTGCAGGGTGTTCAATTCGTTGGCGCGCCGGTCCATTGAACTCTGGCGTTTATTGAGATTTACTTCGCGCTGTTCCAGGCGATCGGTGCGACTGTCCAACTCGGCGCGGCGGCGCTGCAAACGATCGTCTTCTTTGCTGAGTTCGTTGCGGCGGCGCTCGATTTCGGATTCGGCAACCTCACGGATTTCCAGGGCGCGGTCCTTAGCCTGGATCTCGATCTCGCGAGCTTGTTCCTTGGCCTCATTAACGATGCGGTTGGCCTCTTGTTCTTCTAATTTTCTCGCTCGCTCTACCTGTAAATACTTTATCAGGAAGCCGACGCCAATACCGACCACAGCGGCGACGGCTATATAGATAGCGTCTATCATTTCAATACCTCACTCGATTCAGTTTCGTTTTCATTGTCTTGGGCTGGGGCTGTTTCTTCCCAAACCCTGGGGATAATATTCGAAATAATGCCATAGTTGAATCCCCGGCGAGCTAGAAACCCACTCAACTTTTTGCGGAAATCTTGGTATTCCAGTTCTCGGTAGCGCCGGGCTTTTTTTGCAGCGGCCTGGTAGGCCAGGGTTTCTTCGTCCAGGTCTTCCAATGTGTTTTCAATGGTAGCGTCTTGGATGCCCTTTTGGCGCAGTTCAGCGCGTAAGGCGCGGCGGCCACGCGGGCGGAACTCATTGCGGTTATCCACCCAGATGGCGGCGAACTGCTGGTCGTTGACGTAATTCTTGTCTCGTAGGCGCTCCATCACCAGGTCGATGGTTTCTTCAGGAACGTCGTGTTTGCGAAGGTTGTCGCTGACTTCTTTTTCGGCGCGCGGGCGGTAGCTGATGAACCTCAAAGCGCGCTGGTAGGCGACCTCGATGCCGTCTTTGGCAAGCAGTTCGGCGATCTTTGCTTCGCTCAGCTCCTGGCCGACTTCCAGCCAGGCGGCAACAATGCGCGCCAACCCAAAGGCAAATTCGCCGTCGAGGTAAACGTTGACGCGCTCTTTATTGCGCCTTTGCAATTTTAAAGCTGTGATCCTTCGCATAAACTTTCCGTTTTTAAAGCAACAGCCGTGGTTCTACATCAGTAGGCCACGGCTACAATCTGATGATTTTGAGAAATCAGATTAGAAAATGATACGGCAGGCGTTGGTCAAATGATAGGCTAAAGTAACGCCGCCTGGGTCCTTGTGCTCGCTGTCTTTAGTTGTTGCCTAAAATACTTTCAATCCTTTTGCACCTTTTGCAATTGGTTGGTGCAATCCAAGGCTTTGGTTGCACATGCTTACTCTTGCCAGTACTAGGCTGTTTCCTGTGGAAACAACAGCGTGTTTCCGGTTTTTTCTAAAATCCGATTTCAAGCCATGGCCGCAAATATTGCGGCATTTATACAGCCGAGGTGGGGGAGTGCTATTCCTCTTCTTCTTCGAGGGGCAGGCCCGCAGCGAATGCATGTTCGCGGACCAATGCTTCGATCTCGGCTGCGACGTCGGGGTTGGCACGGAGGAAATCTTTCACGTTCTCACGGCCTTGCCCTAAACGGTCGTCCCCATAATTGTAGAACGACCCGCGTTTATCAATAATTTCGTATTCGGTGGCCAAATCGAGCAGGTCACCGACTTTAGAGATACCTTCATTATACATTATATCAAATTCTGCGGTGCGGAAAGGCGGGGAAACTTTGTTCTTGACCACGCGTACGCGCGTGCGGTTACCAACCACTTCCTGGCCGACTTTGATCGACTGGATGCGGCGCACGTCCATACGTACTGAGGAGTAGAACTTGAGCGCCATGCCGCCAGAGGTGGTTTCGGGGTTGCCGAACATCACGCCGATCTTCTGGCGTAACTGGTTGGTGAAGATCACGGCGGTGTTGGTTTGCTTGATCGCCCCAGAGAGCTTGCGCAGCGCCTGGGACATCAGGCGGGCTTGCATGCCCATGGTGGCGTCGCCCATGTCGCCTTCAATTTCGGAGCGCGGCACAAGGGCGGCTACCGAGTCGACTACAACCACGTCGACTGCGCCGGAACGTACCAGCGTTTCGGCAATTTCCAAAGCTTGTTCACCAGTATCGGGTTGGGAAATGAGCAGGTCGTTGACGTCTACACCACATTGGGCGGCGTAGGCCGGGTCGAGGGCGTGTTCCATATCGATAAAAGCGCAGGTGCCGCCCATTGCCTGGGCTTCGGCGACGATGTGCTGGCAGATGGTGGTCTTGCCGGAGGATTCCGGGCCGTAAATTTCGGTAACGCGCCCGCGCGGGATACCACCAATCCCCAGGGCAACGTCCAAAGATAATGAACCGGTGGGGATGGCGGCGACGTGCAGGCTTTCGGCCTCCCCAAGGCGCATGATGGTACCATCACCAAAACGTTTTTTAATCTGATCCACGGCGTTTTCTAGCGCCTGGTTTTTTTCCTTGCTCATGCATATTTCCTTTCATTAATATACAGGTACATATTATAACCGACGATCTCTTTTAATATATTCGTATTTCTGGATATGTGTATGGTTCCCGATTGATGCGATTTTGTACAATCTTAATCGATTATATAGTCGAACCCAGGATTTGAAAATCGATTTTAGGTGGGGAGTTGAGTGGTTTAATAGTTTGGTAGTGAGGTAGTTAGATAGTTGGTTAGTCGAGTAGTTGGATAGTCGAGTGATGCGTGGGAGGAATGGTCTGTAGGGGCGGCCCTTGTGGCCGCCCGATGTCTAATAAATGATAAACGTAACACCTCGGTTGTTTTGAAGAAGCGCATCTATGACGTATTCGCATTTTTAAGGTATCATTTGTGTAGATTGCTTTATAGGTGACAAATCAAGGGGGATGGATCGTTTGGTAAGATGAGGAGCAGTTCATGGCTACTTTGAGAGATGAGGCGCTGGAATATCATCGCATGGGGGGCAAACCCGGCAAAATATCGGTAACGCCCACCAAGCCCCTGGATACCCAACGCGACCTTTCGCTGGCTTATTCGCCCGGCGTGGCCGAGCCGGTGCTAGAGATCGAAAAGCAAGCCGAGGCAGCTTACGATTACACCGCCAAGGGTAACCTGGTGGGGGTGATCTCCAACGGTACCGCCATCCTGGGGCTGGGAGACCGCGGGGCGTTGGCTTCCAAGCCGGTGATGGAAGGCAAGGGAGTGCTCTTCAAGAAATTCGCCGACATCGATGTGTTCGATATCGAGGTGGATACCCACGACCCGGACGAATTCATTCAAGTGGCGGCGGCAATTGCACCGACCTTTGGGGGTATCAACCTGGAAGATATCAAAGCCCCGGAATGCTTCTACA
>JBNKDB010000412.1:0-3542 GCA_050288045.1 Anaerolineales bacterium
TTGCTCGCCCGCTTGGAATCCGGGCAGGTGGCGGGGGCCGCCCTGGATGTGTTTGCCAACGAACCGCCTGGCCTGACTGCCTTGGTCGCCCACCCGAATGTGATCGCCACCCCGCACGTTGGCGCTCAGACCGATGAGGCCCAGACGCGCGCCGGAGAACACATCGCCGCCGAAATACTGGCTGCGCTCAAGGGTGAACCTTTGCAGTGGAAAGTCGTATAAAATAAAGACAGTATTCGAATTCTCTCGTGAAACTAGACGAGGTTTGGTTCAGAGATAGAGGAGTGATGATGGAAGAGAAGTATACGGAATTGAAAGCAATTCTGGCCGAAGTCGACGACCTGCAAAAAGCCAGCTCGATCTTGGGTTGGGACCAACAAGCCAACATGCCGCCCGGCGGCACAGAAGCGCGCGGTTATCAACTGGCAACGATCAGCAGCATTGCCCACGAAAAGTTCACGGATGAAAAAGTCGGCAAGCTGATCGAAGACCTGGAACCCTGGGCGGCCGAACTCGACCCCGACTCCAACGATGCCCGTTTGATCAAAGTTGCCAGGCGCGATTACGAGCGCAGCACGCGTGTCCCCGCGGCAATGGTTGGGGAGCAGGCACAATTATCTGCTGCTGCCCACGAAGCCTGGGTGGAGGCCCGCCAAAAATCCGACTTCTCGATCTTCGAGCCCTACCTGGAAAAGATCGTGGACTGGAACCGGCGCTACGCCGCCCTGTTTGCCCCCTACGACCACGTTTACGATCCCATGCTGGACATTTTCGAGCCGGGTATGAAGACCACCGAAGTGCAGGCCATCTTCAATGCCATCCGTCCCAAGCAGGCCGAATTGATCCTGGCGATTGCCGATAAGCCGCCGGTAGACGATTCTTTCCTGCACCAGCATTTCGATAAAGCCAAGCAAATGGCTTTCGGGCGGGAGATCATTACCGCCCTGGGCTACGATTGGAACCGCGGCATGGAAGGTCAGGTACCGCATCCCTTCATGACCAATCTCGGTTTTGGCGATATCCGCATCAACACCCACGTCGATGAGGAATTCTTCAACCCCTATCTGTTTGGGGCCATGCATGAGACCGGCCATGCGCTCTACGAGCAAAGCATGGGTAAGGAACTGGCGCGCACGCCGCTTTACGGTGGGGCCTCGTTGGCGCTGCACGAATCGCAATCACGCATGTACGAGAACCTGGTTGGGCGTTCGAAGCCTTTCTGGGAGCATCACTACGCGCGCTTGCAAGAAGTTTTCCCCAGCCAGTTCGGCAACGTCAGCCTGGATGCTTTCTATAAGGGCATCAATAAGGTGCAGCCTTCCTTCATCCGCATCGAAGCCGATGAAGCGACCTACAACATGCACATCATGCTGCGCCTGGAGCTGGAGATCGCCCTGATGGACGGCAGCCTGGAGGCCAAGGATGTGCCCGAAGCCTGGAACAGCCGCATGGAAGAATACCTGGGTATCACCCCGGCCAATGACGCCGAAGGCTGTTTGCAGGATGTGCACTGGTCGATGGGATTGTTGGGCTATTTCTCCACCTACGCGCTGGGTAATCTGATCTCCGTGCAACTATGGGAAAAGATCGAAGCCGAAAACCCCAATATTTACGACCAGATCGGGGCCGGCGATCTAGCACCCTTGTTGGCCTGGTTGAAAGAGAACGTGCATAAGCATGGCGCTAAGTTCGAGCCGCAGGAATTGGTGCAAATGGTGACCGGTTCCAAGATCGACGGCGGCCCATATCTGGCTTACCTGAATAAGAAGTTCGGCCAGATCTACAACCTGTAACCGTTTATTGTTCCTTTCGCATTCCCGGCAGATAAGTCGCCGGGAATGCGTTTTTATAAGCTGAGGTGTAGGCCAAATCGTGTGGTCATGATAAAGATGATCGCATGGTACAATTCGTTTGTAAATCAGAGGTAGAATATCCGAATGGCCTTAATTTTGTTTGTCGATGATGATATCATGACCCTGCAAATGATGCGGCAGGCGGCAGAGATCGTCGGGCATCAAGCGATCACCACCAGTGATTGCAGCAGCGCGGTCCAGATAGCTGTTGAGCAGCACCCCGACTTGATCTTCCTGGATTTCAATTTGCAGGGCACCGATGGTTATGAGATTTTGCAAGCCATCCGCATGCAAGAAACCGCGGCCAATATCCCGATCATTTTCTTATCTGCCGAAGCTGAACAGAGTATGTCTGAAGACGTACTGGCCAATGGCGCCCAGGCTTACCTGAATAAACCGATCCGCTTAAATCTATTGATGGATGTAATCCGAAAATACACCGATGCCTGATAACCCCAATCCTACAATTGCCGTGATGCATGGTGACCAAACTGGCGAAGAACTGCTGCAAGAAGCCTTGCGCGTTCTCGACCCGGCTGTCATTGACCTCGAACTCGATTTTCAGCACTTCGACTTGAGCCTGGAAAACCGCCGGGCTACCGATAACCAGATCGTCTGTGAGGCCGCGGATGCGATGCGTGCCAGCGGCCTGGGCCTGAAGGCTGCCACGGTCACGCCTGAGAAATCGGGCGATGTGGGCAGCCCGAACGCCATCCTGCGCGAAACCATCGATGCCAAGGTGATCCTGCGCACCGGGCGGCGCATTCCGAATATCCGGCCGATTGCCTGGGTGCATGCGCCCATCGCGATCACGCGTATGGCGATCGAAGATGCTTATGGTGCCAAGGAATGGCGTGAAAGCGCCAACGGCAGCGATGAGATCGCTTACCGCACCTCCCAGGTCACGCGCTCTAATTGCCGCGCCGTGGCCGAATTTACCTTCCAATATGCCAAGAAGAACAAAGCGCGCGTCTTCGGTGGCCCGAAATATACGGTTAGCCCGGTGTATGAGGGCATGTTCAAGGAAGAATTGGACGCCGCCGCCGAACGCCATCCCAATGTGCCTTACCAGCCTTTGTTGATTGATGCCACTTTTGCCTTGCTGTTGCAAACCAGCGGGGAGGCCTTGGTGATCCCGGCCTTGAACCGTGACGGTGACCTGCTGTCCGACATGATCTTGCAAATGTTCGGCAGTATCGCCGGTTCCGAGAGTTTGGTGCTGTCCTTCGACCCTGAGGCGCTCAACGTGGACGTGATCATGGCGGAAGCACCGCATGGGACTGCCCCAGCTTTACAGGGCAAGAATATCGCCAATCCAATGGCGATGATCCTGGCCTGTGCGGCGCTGTTGGGTTATATTCCGGGGGCCGAAAAGGCTTCACGCGCCATCTACGAATCCGTGTTTGAGAATCTATATGAGGGCAATGCCACCCCCGATCTGGGTGGGCAGATGATGACCAGCGAATTCGTCGATAAGGTCATCCGGCGGGTGACCGGCAAATTGGAAGTCTGGGCGACGTTGGGGTAAGTGGGGAAAGCATTTTGGTTAACTCCAACCCCAAATTTCACCTTTCCATACATTGAAAATTCTATGAGGAAGTTTGTAGGGGAGGGTCTCAGACCCTCCCCTAAAGCTGTACCAACCTTCTTCTTCAGACGTTATTGTGTAGGGGCGGCCCTCGTGGCCGC
>JBNKDB010000413.1:0-8582 GCA_050288045.1 Anaerolineales bacterium
GATGGCGATTGCTTCGGAATCCACCTCAAATATTGACGTTTTCTTGCAGTCGACATTGTCTGCGGTCAGTTCCGAAGCTGAGCTTCCGGCATTCGCCAACTATCTCTCCGCGACGCCCGAGGAACGGGAAGAGGATTCGCTCCGCAGCGACACACAATTGCTCTTACGCTCATTGGCCAAAAAGGACCCCTTCCTGATCTCATCTTACGGTTTATTAGATGTGAATGGCAATAACGTGGTGGACAATATCGCCGTAAATGTCGGGCAGAATGAATCGGCGACGGATTATTTCCAGACCGCATTTTTCCAGCAAGAGCCTTTCGTGTCAGCCATCCACTTCTCGCTGCAAAGTGGTGAGTTCCACTCTATCTACTTCAGCAGCCCGGTAACCACTCCTACCGGGAAATTGGTCGGTGTCTTGCGGGTAAAGTATGTCGCCTCAAAATTACAGAATATCCTGGCTGAAAGCACCGGGATCGCTGGCGAAGAATCGTATGGCATTTTGTTCCAGGAAATGGACGATAATTACCTGATCTTGGGCAATGGCCTGGCGCCAGAACTGATCTATACGACCGTAATGCCCTATGCCGAAGACAAGCTGGAAATGCTGCAAGTGGAAGGTAAAGTTCCGGTTTCCACCCGCAGCGGTGAATTGGCGCTGAATGATCTCGATCTCTTCGAGAAACTCGAAACCGTCGATCAAACCCCCTTCTTCTCCAGTAAAGGCATCACAACCGGAGAACAGACCAACCAGGTAGCCGTTGTCCGCCTGAAGAGCCGCCCATCCTGGATGGTGGCTTTCTACCAACCTGAAAGTGTATTCCTCACCACACTCGCTGCCCAGACGCGCACCAGCGTGCTCCTACTGCTGGCCTTCACCGCATTGGTGATCGGCATTGCTGTCCTGGCCGCCCAATACCTGGCTGCCCCTATTCAAAAGCTAACAAGTTTTGCCGAAGAAGCTGCCGAAGGTAACCTGACCGTGCGAGCAAGTGTAGAAACTGAAGATGAGATCGGTGTGCTTGCCGAAACCTTCAATATGATGATTGAGCGTCTGGACGGCACGATTTCCAACCTGGAACAAACCGTGGCCGAACGTACGGAAGTACTCGAAAAGCGCAGCCAATACCTGCAAGCCGCCGCAGAGGTTGGTAAAGCTGCCACCGAAATTTACAACTTGGATGAATTGCTGTTATCCGTAACCCAGCGTATCAGCGAGCGTTTTGGCTTCTATCACGTCGGTATCTTCCTCCTGGACAACGCTGGAGAATACGCCGAACTGCGCGCAGCCAATAGTGAGGGCGGCTGGCGCATGCTCGCCCGCG
Organism: Anaerolineales bacterium; assembly: GCA_050288045.1. Lineage (GTDB taxonomy): Bacteria > Chloroflexota > Anaerolineae > Anaerolineales > UBA11579 > JAFGRA01. The sequence goes on from JBNKDB010000413.1 coordinate 1,326, forward strand.
GGCACAAACTTGCTATTGGCCAGCAAGGAGTGGTTGGTTTCGTAACCGGCACCGGACAATCCCGCATCGTCCAGCACGAAATCGAAACCGATACCGTACACATGCAGAACCCCGACCTGCCGCTTACCCGTTCGGAAATGGCTCTGCCCCTGATCGCCGGTGGTGAGATCCTCGGCGCACTGGATGTTCAAAGTACCGAAGACGAAGCCTTCTCAGAAGAAGACTTGACCGTCTTGCAGGTGCTGGCCGACCAGGTCGCCATGTCGATCAATAACGCCCGCCTGATCGAAAGGTTGCAAGCCAGTCTCGAGTCCGAGCGCCGGGTTTTCGGGCAGGTTTCGGCCGAAGCCTGGTCCAAGCTGCTGCACACCCAGGCAATCCCTGGCTATCGCAGCAATGAATTGGGCATCGAACCTGCTGACGAAATCTGGGACAACATCTCGCGCCGGGCAATCGAGCAACGCCGGGTGATCCCCAGCGACCAACTCGATGAACAAGGTCGCTACCCATTGGCGATCCCCATCAAGATTCGCGGCGACTATGTGATCGGTGTTGTCGAAGCGCACAAGTCCGCTGAAGCTGGCCGTTGGACAGCCCAAGAGATCAATGTATTAGAGACGATCAGCGACCAGATCGGGATTGCACTGGAAAACGCTCGCCTCTTCCAGGAAACCCAACGTCAGGCCTATCGCGAGCGCGTGGTTGCCGATGTATCTGGTAAAGTTTGGTCATCCACCAACATCGAATCGATCCTGCAAACCACCGTCCAAGAATTGACCCAGGCCCTGGACCTCTCGGCCAGTGCTATCCACCTCAAACTCCCGGACACTAACCAACGTGATGAACACAGTTTTGGCGATCCTCACGACCGCTTTGGAGACTGAACCACATGTTTGAGACTTTACTTCCAATTTTTTTCATTATTCTGGCGATCATCCAACTGCTATTGGCTGTTTTTGCAATTCTGGCTAACCGGAAGGCCGCCTCCAATCAGGTAATGGCCGGGTTCTTGGTCTTGTTCAGCCTGAGCAGTTTTGCCGCCGGATTCCAGCACACTGCCCTTACACTGTCCGAGGTCGAGCCTTGGTATTGGCTGCGACTGGCAACAGCCTTTATGATTTCCCCGGCAATCTTGTTGGTTACAATTTTTGTACTCCGTCCAAAATGGCTTACAGCAGCACCCTGGATCACCTGGCTGCTTGGTTCACTGATCCTGATCGTCCCTATCGGCATTGGCTTTGATATTACCGGTCTGAGCAGCCAGTTATTCTCCCGGCCATTATTCTATACCCAACCCGATATTACTTTCTTCGTGCCCGGCTACACTAACATAGATACATTCAGTCAAGGCTGGCTCAGCCCCTTTTATCGTTTCCTGCAGCCAATCTCACCTGGCATTACCATCTTATTCAGCTTATTCGTAGCCCTTAGAGACCGAAAATCATCACCAGAGACCAGCCGCCTTGCGTGGATACTGGTAACAATGTTGATGCTCAACGCAATTGTACATGGTGGCTCAGAAATGCTGCCGGTAAGCTTCAAGGCAACAGAATCGTATCAACTGATCCACATTACCCTGCTGGTATTTACGAATTTCTTCTTCAGTGTCGGAGCTGCATTTGGCGGCGTCCGCCTGGGGGATGGAAATCTGGAACTGAGAAGCTTCCCCAAGATGATCGCCAACTGGTCGATGAATCGCAAATTCTCATTTACGATCTATGCCGTGGTGTTACCGATCGTTTTGATGGCCAGTATCGTCGCCCGTACCTTTATCGAAAGCAGCGTGACCAATCTCGTGGGGCAAAACTATGCGCTGCTGGCTGAGGGCGAAGCCACCAAAATCAGTAATCAACTCAACTTGCAGGTGAACAGCCTCCGCGAGCTATCGAAAAGTATCACAACCACAAATCTTGCCCTGCGCAGATTATCGTACTACGACATCCTCGATAACGACCCAGTCCGAATTGAAAACCAGATTACAGAAACCGAAAACCGTTGGCAAGAAGGTACTGAAAACAATTACACCGGCTTTATCAACATCGATGATACCGGCTTCCTAGAAGAATTTCTCTCCTCCTATCCTCACCACACAGAAGTGATGCTGACGGATACCTATGGAGGTATTATTCTGGCCACCCCACGCCCCCAACACTACAATCAAGCAGAAAGTGAATGGTGGCAAACCATAAAGCAAAACGGTATAGAGAGCGTCTACATCAGTCCGATCGAACATGACAATTTCGCAGGCTATTATTTTATTGAAATCGCTTTGCCGATCACCGATGAAGCAGGCCAATTCATTGGCGTGATCTATAGCAAGTACAGTCTAACCTCGGTGATTACCGCACTGACCAACACAAAGATTGGTCAAGGGGGTGAAGCCGAATTATTCAGTGATTCCGGTGATTGGATCACCGCCAAGGAACTGGAACAACAGCACTCCGTTCCGATCAATCAGATCCTCCTGAGTGTTGATAACAATCATTGGATGGCATCTTCGTTCCGAAATGTAGAAAGCATCCTGGCCTGGGCGGCCATACCTGAGATCGACGACAATGCTTCCCTGAACTGGCTGGTCATCGTCCACGTTCCCAGAGCCGAAGCGCTTCAACTCGTCAGGGTCATGCGTTGGGTTATGCTGCTGGGAAGCCTGCTTATCCTGGGGTTCTCCTTCATCATGACCGTGGGCTTGAGCCGCTTCGTTACGCCTCCGTTGCTCGAGTTGACCCAGGCCGCCGAAAAATTCATCGCCGGGCAAACCGACGTTCAGGTACCGATTCACGGCACAGATGAAATTGGTATCCTGGCAGGCACGTTCAACCGTCTGACTTCCCAACTTAACGAGCTGATTACCCAATTGGAAACCACGGTGAAAGACCGCACCGATGACCTCGAAAGACGCGCCCTCCAGATGGAAACTGCTGCCCTGGTGGCCCGCGATACAGCCGCCATTCGCGACGTCGACCAACTGCTTGAACAGGTGACCGGCCTGATTTCCGAACGGTTTGGGTTCTATCACGCCGGCATCTTCCTGCTGGACGAAGCCCGGGAATACGCCGTATTGCAGGCCGCAAGTTCGGAAGGCGGCCAGCGCATGTTGGCCCGCGGGCACAAACTCCAGGTTGGCCGCGTCGGTGTGGTTGGTTACACCGCCGGCTTGGGGGAGCCTCGCATTGCCCAGGATGTTGGTGCCGACGTGATCTACTACGATAACCCCGACATGCCCGATACCCGCTCGGAGATGGCGCTGCCCCTCAAGGTGCGCAATCAAGTGATCGGCGTCCTCGACGTGCAGTCCACCCTCGCCAACGCCTTCACACGTGGTGACCTGGAGATCATGCAAGTTCTGGCCGACCAGTTGGCGCTGGCAATTGAAAACGCCCGCCTGTTGCAACGTAGCCAAAGCGCCCTGAACGAACTCCAGTATCTATACGGTGAACGCGTTGGGCAAGCCTGGCGCACCCGCATTGAGAACCAACCGATCTCGGTCAGCTATTCCCCGGCCGGGCTGCATACCCGGATTGGCTCACAGCAAATCCAATCGGAACCGCTGGCGACCCCCCCCCGCGTGATCTCACGCGAGGTAAAATTCCGTGACCAGGTGATCGGTACGATTGAATTGGTCCGCGATGACACCGTTGAATCCTGGCTGGATGAAGAAATTTCCCTCGTCGATGAAGTTGTCGAACAGGCTGCGTTGGCATTGGAAAACGCCCGCCTGGTCGAACAGACCCGCCTGCGCTCCGACCAACTGCAATTGCTCCAGGAAGTCACCGCAGTTGCCGCTTCGCACCTCGACCCAATCCAGTTACTGAACGCGGTCGCCCAGCGCCTGGTCGAAGGTTTCGACCTGCTGCGTTGCGGTGTGATCACCTTCGATGATACCCTGGAAGAAGGCACATTGGTCGCAGATGCCGCCGCAGAGACCGTTAAAGATGAGCAAAGCTTTATCGGCACCAAGCTGGTTCTGGCAGATAATGAAGTTACCCTGGAAGTGATTCGGACTCAGAAACCAGTTGTGCTTTATGATGTACAGGAAAATCCGCGCACGGCTGCTATCCATGAGGAATTGAGCGCCCGCGGGGTACATAGCCTGATCATTACCCCCCTGATCGCTCGCAACAGAATTATGGGCACCATCGGACTTGACATTGGAGACCCCGACCGCAAAGTCGATGAGGACGACCTGGCCTTGATCGAACAGATCAGCGTCCAGGTTGCCACCGCGCTGGATGTTGCTTTCCTCTTCCATGCCGAGCAACAAGGCCGTCAAGCTACGACCTCCCTGCTCGAGATCAGCCAGATCGCCAGTTCCTCGCTGGAACTCGAACAGGTCTTGCTGGAAGTGACCCAGCGGTCCGCACAAGCTACCCAGGCGAACCGCTGCAGCATCTATCTCTTTGATGAGAACCAAGAATACTTACGGCCCTTGATCGCACTGTTTGCCGATGGCCGGCAAGACACCTTCCAGGGGCAGCGCTTAAGAGTAACCACATCCGAAGCCCTGTCAGCGCCCTACTTTGCGCAGTTGATGCAAGAGCGCAGACCACAGGTATTGGGTTTGAACGACAGCCCAACCCTGACGGAAAATTGGATGAAACCTTTAGAAATTGGAAAGCTATTGGCACTACCGTTGATCAGCCAGAACAAAGTTGTCGGTTTGATGACACTCGATCACCCCGATGCGAACTTCACCTTCACCCCGGCCCAGATCGAGCTGGCACAAACCATCTCCGGTATCATCGCCACATCAATGGAAAACGTAAACCTGTTCGAACAGGCCGTCAGGAGGGCCGAACGCGAGCACAAGGTTGCAGAAATTACTGCCAAGGTCCGGGCCAGCAACGACCCACAGACCATTCTGCAAACCGCAGTGCACGAGTTACGCCTGGCGCTGGGCGCGAAGAAAGCCCAGGTACTCCTGCCGACAGACCAGGCCAACCAGGTGACTGGCGAGGAAAACGGCCACGATCAGAACAATGCAGATAATGGAAAGAAGGCCTAAGACATGACCTATAAAATAGCGATTGCGAATGAAAAAGGCGGCGTAGCCAAAACCACGAGTGTTGTCTCGCTCGGTGGGGCCATGGCCGAGATGGGTAAGAAAGTCTTGCTGATCGATCTCGATCCGCAGGCCAACCTGACCCTGGCTCTGGGGCTAAAGCCTACCCAGATCAACAACTCGATTTCGCGGGTGATCCTGAACTCGGAGAACCCGGCCGCGGTTACCCACGAGACCAACATCGAGAACCTGCATCTGATCCCCTCCAACGCCGAAATGGGGCTGGCCGAGCGCTTCTTGCCCATTCGCCAGAACTATCACAGCGTGTTGCGGAACGCCCTGTATGGCTGGACGGAATACGATTTCCTGTTGCTGGACTGCCCCCCTGCCCTGGGTGCGGTCACGTTGAATGCGCTTACTGCCGCCGATTTACTGGTAATTCCCACCCAGGCGGAATATTTCTCGGCCTATGCCCTCAAGAATATGATGTCGGCCGTGCGCCAGGTACGCAGCCAGGATAACCCCTCGCTGATCTACCGGGTGTTGGTCACCATGCTCGACCGCCGCAACCGCACCCACCGTACGCTGGTAGAACAACTTCAAAACACCTTTGGCAATGGCCTTTTCGACACCGCCATTGAGATCGACACGAAATTACGCGAAAGCCCAATCGTCGGCCTACCGATTACCACTTACTTCAGCCGGAGCCGCAGCGCCAGCCAATACCGCGCACTGGCTCAGGAGATAACCGAGAATGTCGAGAGAATCAAAGAAAAAGCAATTACACACCCAGCTTGAGAATCTCTTCGTAGACCTCGAAGAAGAGACTCATTTTCAAGCGCTCTCTAAAGACAGTCACGTTCCCGGCTGGGAATGGATCTGTGATGAAGATGGGCGCTACGTCACTTGCAGCGCTGAGATGCAGGCGATTTTGGGATTCAATCCCCAGGACTTCCTCGGTAAGAAAATCAGCTCTTTTTCGGTAGCATCCAATTCCATCGCCGATATCGAAGCCGCTCTCCAGGCAGATGAATTCCCGGTGGATGTCGATACCCAGTTCCATAATGCGAACGGGCATCTGGTCGATATTCAATTGCAGATTTTCGAGCGCACCACCACCAATGGTTCGACCAATGGTTGGCATGGCTTTGCTCAGAAGATTGATGCCAGGACAGAATCAGTTGAACCTCCGGACGCAGAGGTGGAAACTTTCGAAGCAACAGTCGAAGAACTTACGCCACAACCAACCGCGGAAGAAGAAACTTTCGAGCCGGTTGTCGAAGAAACTGCTTCTGAATTGGTAGTCGAAGAACCAATCACAGAAGATGCTACAGAACCAGAAACCGAAGCATTCACCCCCGAACCGGTCACCGATGAGTTCGGGGTGGAACCGGTCACCGAAGAAGACACCTTCGAGCCGGTAGTTGAAGAACCCGTTGTCGAAGAAACTGCTCCTGAATTGGTAGTCGAAAAACCGGTTGTAGAAGAGACTACAGAACCGGAAGCATTTACCCTCGACCCGATCATCGATGAGATCGAGTCGGAACTGGTTGCTGAAGAAGATACTTTTGAGTCGGTAGTCGAAGAACCCGTTGTCGAAGAAACTGCTTCTGGATTGGTAGTTGAAGAGCCAATAGCAGAAGAAACTACATTCGAATCCGAACCCGATGCATTCACCCCCGAACCCGTCGCCGATGAGTTCGAGGCGGAACCGGTCACCGAAGAAAACACCTTTGAGCCGGTAGTCGAAGAACCAATCGCAGAAGAAACTACAGAAACCGAAGCATTCACCCTCGACCCGATCATCGATGAGATCGAGGCGGAACTGATCACAGAAGAAGATGCCTTCGAACCTGAGATCGAAGAGCCAGTTGTTGAAGAAGTAGACCTGGATGTGGAAGCCGTTATCGAAGCGGAAACCACGCAAGCAGACGATCAACCAACACCTGCTCACTCCTCCTCCGCGGATACCGATCCAGAACAGACCGGCCTGTACGAACGCATGGTCGATCAGGCTGATGATCGTATCAAACCCATCCAGTTGCAACCCGCCCAAACCGGGCAGTTGTCACCGGAAATTCTGGAAGCTTTCGAGCGCGAACGCAGTGCGACCCAACAGCCCGAACCTACCACGCTCAAAACGCCATTCAGCCTGAACCAGGGCGCTAAGGGCTTGCTGGAGATCATCGACGATGACCCTGAACGCCAATGGTCGGAAGACGACGTCTTACTGGCCGAACAGGTTGCCGACCAGT
>JBNKDB010000414.1:0-3823 GCA_050288045.1 Anaerolineales bacterium
ACTGACAAATTCGGCTATCGCTTTCCCGGCGATCTCCTCCAATTCGACCCCGTAATCGGATTGAATGCTGGCAACCCAACTGGCCTGCACGTTTTCCGGTGGCATCCCCGTACCGATGATGGCAATCCCGGACTGGGCCAGATATTCTAACAAAGCCGTATCACCTGCCCCTGGAGCAACAAAGATCGTATCAACTTCCTGTTGGATCAACAGGTCAGCCGCCCCTTGCCAGGTGGCTGCATCAGAACCAGCGGTTGCCTCGGCGTAAAGTGGGTAATCGTTGTAAGGCGGATAAGCTGGATTGCACAAGCCACAATAGTAAACTGCGCCGGTCAGGAAACCCGTGCGCGCTGTCAAACCATCCTCAGTGCCATTGACCGAAAGCACGCCAACCCGCCAATCATCGGTGATCAATGCGGCCAGATATCCGGCGATGAAGCCCTGGTAATCGGCCTGACTGCCCTGCGCTCCAATCGTTGCCAAGTTAGGAGCCGCACTCAACCCCGGAATACCAACCGCAATAAACTGTACACCCGGCAAGCCATTGACCAAACCCGCAAGGCCAGGGTCTGGTGGCAGAGCGACGACCAAAGAATTATTGGCAGGAAAATCAGCCTCTGTCAAATTTTCGCGTTCAGCGTAAACCAACCCATTAGCCTGCGCCAATGTGCTGAGTAGGGATTGCGCTTCGGCTCGCAAGCCGGGATCCGTATTCGCACTTGCAAGCAAGATCAAAGTGCGCAGTGCCATAGTCGGTGAGGGCATCACCGTATCCGTAGGCACGACTTGCGTGGCAGGATCATCCAGCGGCGGGGTCGCGGCTGGGCTTTCTGCCCCGCACCCCACAAGTAACAAGCCCATCAAAAACAATAAACCAATTGAATAGTACGAACGGCGTATTCGCAACACGAACATCTCCAGGGTATTAGAATTAGCTCTTATTTTACTATTACTGTATAATTACGGAAGATACTAACTGATGTGAATATAAAAAATTATGATGATGGAAATTCCACCAAGCGATACTTCCGAAGATTCTGAACAAACCTCGCGCGCTCGCCGCCGCAGAGCACAGCGCCGCTTGCTGCAAAGCCTGAGCGAAGATGAACGCGCCAGCTACCTGGAAGAAGTTGCCCACCGCGCGGCCCCCTCTTTTGACTTCTTCCTGTTCTCCTTGTTCTCAAGTGCGATCATAAGTTTTGGCCTATTGATCGATTCGCCGTATGCATTGCTCTTGGGAGCCGTACTGGCTCCGCTGATGGCGCCGGCGGTAGGTATCTCACTCGGCGCAGTGATCGGTTCTTCCAAGACTTTCTTCCGCAGCTTGGGCGGTCTTTTAGTAGCCTGCTTCCTGGTGATCCTGGTCGGTGCGCTCACCGGCGTCGCCGCCCGGATCTGGTTGCCCATGGAGTTACTGCAAGCTCATCTGCACACCCAACTGACCTGGCCGCCTTTCCTGGTGATTGGGGCCGCTGCTGTCCTGACTGCCAGCACGATCGCCAAAGATCGCTTCGCCGCGATCCCCAGTGTGATTTTGGCTTACGGCTTCTACGTTCCACTCTCCGCAGCCGGTTTTGGTTTGGGCAGTGGCGTGCCACACCTTTGGATCAACGGTCTGGTACTCTTCCTCATTCACCTCTCCTGGGCAACGCTGATTGGTGTGGGCACCCTGGCCGTGATGGGTTTCCGCCCCTACACCCTGTTTGGCTATTCGCTCAGCGGCGCGTTACTGCTGGTCGTCGTCTTGTTAGTGATTGGCTTCGGTGGCGCAGGCGCGGTAGTCGGCGGGCAAGTTGCTTTACCCACTGCCACGATCACTCCAACGCTGACATTATCACCAACCACCACACTCACCCCGTCGCCAATCCCTCCAACCGAGACACACACGCCCACACTTACCCCCGTCCCTCCCACGGAAACCTTGACGCCTACCCAAACGCGTACGCCTACGACCACGCCCATTGAGGCGCGCGTCCAGGTACAGGGTGAGTTCACCGGCGCAGTACTGCGCGACGCCCCTAACGGCAACGCCTTTTACTCGATGGTAAATGGCTGGCTGGTAGAGATCCTCCCAGATGAGCCAGTCGTACTCAACGGTGCTGTCTGGGTGCATGTGCTGGACCTGGAAAACGAGGTAGACGGTTGGATCAGGCAGAGCCTGCTCGTTACAGCAACTTCGTCTGTGCCTACCAATACGCCCACCATCACCGAGACGATTACCCCAACCTCGGCCCCCGCGACCGGTACAGCCACAAGCTCACCGACAGAAGCACCCCAGCCTGCTTCAGCCACACCAACCCCCTGATCATCTATTCCGGGGAGACAATCAAAACCACATCAAGAAACTATTTTGAGAGGGTTCCAAACCCTCTCTTACTTTTAACAAAGTCGTTGGTCTTACAGCGTTGACGCTATACCACCGATCTGGTAGAATTTTCCCTGCCCGGAGCGTTGTACCCTTCGCCCGGGCCTGATTATGCCGCTAAGTTTCGCGGAATCAGCATAAATCTAAGGGCTTGAGGTAAGTACAAATGAAAGTAATGCTTTTGGAAGATGTTTACAACCTGGGCCGAGCCGGAGACGTCAAGAAAGTCGCCAATGGCTATGGCCGCAATTATTTAATCCCCCAGGGATTGGCTGTTCTGGCTACGGCTGGCGCCATCCAGCAAGCGGAAGGTATTCGCGTAGAAGCTGATAAGCGCCGTGCCATCTTGAACAATGAGATGAGCGCTGTTGCCGAACAAATGGCCGACCTGAAGCTGCTCTTCCCGGCACGTGCTGGTGAAACCGGCAAGCTTTATGGCTCGATCACCACAGCCATGATCGCCGAAGACTTGAGCGAAAAGCTTGGTCTGGAGATCGACAAGAAACAGATCCATTCCCAACCCCTGCGCCAGCTTGGCATGCACTCCGTTAGCATCCGCCTGACCATTGACGTCATCCCCGAAGTTGACGTTGTGATCTATCGCGAAGGTGAATCAGCGGAAAGCTACATGATGGCACCGGAAGAGATCGCCGCCGAAGCTTCCCCGTTGGCCCAGATCGAGGCCGAAGAAGAAGCGATTGCCGAAGCAGGCGCTGAGACTGAAGCAGAGATCGAAGCCGCTTTGGAAGAAGCTGACCTCGGCACGGAAGTAGAAGTAGAAGCTGAAGCCGAAGTCGAGGTTGAAGCGGAAGCAGAAGCCTCCGAAGAAGAGGAAGAAGAAAGCGAAGAGGCCGCCTAATTACGGTTGTTAGCTCTTCGCCGGGGTTGAAAATATCCCTGTACCACAACAGCCTGCCGGTGGACGTCCGCCTGCAGGCTGTCTTTATATAATATGCTCGAAGATATCGGCAATACCTTACGCGAAACCCGCGAAAACAAGGGCATCACGCTAAAAGAAGCCTCTGAGGCCACCTTCATTCGCCCGCATCACCTGCGAGCATTGGAGGCGGGCGACTTCAGTTCCATGGCTTCAGCGGCCCAGGTACGCGGCTTTCTACGCGCCTACGCCGATTTTCTTGGCCTGGATGGCAATACGCTCTCGCAAGCTCCTGACCGCCAAACCTCGACGGATTCGGAAGCAGAAACCACCACTGATACCCAACCCCTTCAATCCGCCCCAAGACCTGATAAAAACCTGGAAGCCAACGCCATTTTCAGCGAAATTGGCGCCCAGCTCCGAGAGCGCCGTGAACTGCTAGGGCTCTCGCTCGAAGACGTCGAACAACACACCCACATCCACAAGCATTATCTCGGATTGCTTGAAGCCGGGCGAATGGAACAATTTCCTTCCCCGGTGCAGGCGCGCGGCATGTTGAGCAATTACACCACCTTCCTCGA
>JBNKDB010000415.1:0-4059 GCA_050288045.1 Anaerolineales bacterium
TGATCGCGCAACCGGCGATCATCAAGTTCGGTTTCAAGCGCTGTTCACGCACGCGCAGGTGGAAATCGGTCACCAGGCCGCGCTTGACCAACCAGACGATGTAAAGTGTGGGAATACCCATCACCACGAATACGTATAGCCCGGTCCAGATCCAACTAGGACGCGTATCGATGGCCATCGCGAAAAACAGCGCGCCCAAGATGGTGAGCACGGGGGGGCTGATCACATCGGAGATGATGCGCGCCAATTTCCTGTCCCAGGTGGAAGGCATCATATCGATTGGATCGGGTAAATGATTGTAGCTTTGTTCCATTTGCATTTTGTGCTCCGCATGTGATGCATAGAATATTGTTGGGCAAGAACACATCATCATGCTGGATGCCGTATTCTACACCACTTTTACAAATATTATATGAATCTTTTGTTAATTGTCTTAACAATTTGGTTAAATACTATGTAAAATTTAGATTAACGATTTCTTCACGAATTCCTGCCTGGCGCGTGCTATAATCGGCTGGCTTTTTAAATTGATTAACTTATTCTGTTAGACGGAAAAACCATGATTCTTGTTACAGGCGGAACCGGATTCGTCGGCCAGGCGCTCATTCGCCACCTGGTGGAAGATGGACAGACCGTGCGGACATTGATCCGGCCATCTGGGCGCTCGCCACATTTGCCAAAAGGTGTCCCGGTGGAAGCGGCGATCTGTGCCATTTCGGATGAGCGCGGCCTACGCGCCGCCATGGTGGGGGTGGATACGGTCTACCATCTGGTGGGCGCGGAGCGTCAGGGTACGCAGGTCGATCTGTTCGAGATCGAGGTAGAGGGCACGCGTAACCTGGTGAACGTGGCGCGCGATGCCGGGGTAGAGCGCATCTTTTACGTCAGCCACCTGGGGGCAGACCGCGCTTCGGCTTATCCTTTATTAAAGGTAAAGGGGATTGCTGAGGAACACATCCGCCGTTCGGGGATCGACCATACCATCCTTCGTTCTGGGCTGGTGTTTGGGCCGCGCGACCATTTCACTACCGCCCTGGCGCGTATGTTGTATGTGCTGCCATTCGTCTTCCCGCTGCCAGGCGACGGCAATACTGCCCTGCAGCCGCTGTGGGTGGAAGACCTGGCGACAATATTGGCTTGGGCGGTTGAGGATGACGAAACCCGCAACAAGACCTATGAGGTCGGCGGGCCGGAATATATCACTGCCACCGAACTGGTGACCGCGGTGATGCAGGCCGTGGGGAATCGCAAGCGCATCATTCACGTGCGCGCCTCTTACCTGCGGTTGATGGGCGTCTTGCTGGAATATCTTTTCCCCCAACTGCCATTCTCGATCTATTGGCTGGATTATCTGGCGGCGAACCGCACGGCTGATCTGGATACGATCCCGCGTGATTTTGGGTTGATGCCGGCGCGCTTTTCTCACCACCTCGGCCATCTGGAAGGCCAGCCCTGGGAACGCATCGTGCTGCGTGAGCTTTTCAACCGACGGGTGGCGAACGCCTAGCTACCAATGTAACCATTTCGTGGGGGTGATGGCGACCAGGCGTGTGTACTGCGCATCGCTGATGACGTCCCAATCGTATTTTTGCTTGAAAATCTGAATGACTTCTCCCGGCCAGGGTGGCTCGATCTGGGCAGCTTCGCCTTCGCAGATCAAGGGGCTGGAACCGTCTTCCAGTGCCAGGGCGACGCGGTTATTGTGCAAGAAGTTCTTGGCTTTGACGCTGGTTGGGTCGATGCAAATATAGAGCATTTCAGCGTACCGGGCAAACCAGACCGGGACGAGGTGCGGCCTGCCGTCCGGGCGCGCGCTGGCAACCCAAATGTTCTTTTCAACTTCTAATCTGTTCAAGGTGTCTGCTGGGGGAGTGGGCATATTTGATGCTCTTGGATATATTGCCGGACGCCGCGCTTGAATTGCTTCACGCCGCCGTGCGAAGGGTGACGGATATACACTGTTTTTGCGCCCAGATGTTTCAGAGCGCTCTCCGCCTTGCGCCCGACTGCCAATATATGAGTGGGTTGCAGGTAGGCGAGCAAGGCTTCGAGTACGTACAAATGGGCGCGGATCTCGGATGCTTTTGGCGTGCGGATCGATAGATAGTCGGCTTGATGATAGGGGTGAAAGGGGATGCTGTTCCACAGGAAGAAATGCGGGTGGCAGGCTCCGATGGTTTCCCACATCACGTTGGCGGATACTTCGGCGTAGAGCTTATCGGCCTGGCTGGTGGGATGGCCTTTGAAGGGCAGCAAGTCGTGGAATAGTTGGTGCTCGTTGGTGAAGGGAATGCCGGAGAAGCGGCAGCCATTGGGGCCGGGTGCTTCTCCGACCAGCAGCAGGGCAGGCATCTCGGTGAAACTACTCAGGTAATTGTGCAGGTTCTGGCGGCGGATGGCGGGGGCGTCAGGAATGTCCAGGTCGGGGTGAAAGCCGGTGTAGGGATTGAAAAGCTCGGGTGGGGAGGGCGCGTTGAATAGCTGTTCCGCAAATATCTGCCAGATGGGTTCCAGCAGCATCAGGTTTTAGGCACCTGGGAGAGTGGCATAAGCGCGCACCGGGAAGGCGGCCGCACCGCGCACCTTGACCGGTACGGCATGGAAGGTGAACCCGGTCGCGGGCAGCTTGTCCAGGTTGGTGAGGTTCTCGACGATCAGCACGTTATTCTTGAGCAAGTTGACGTGCGCCGGGCGGCGGGGGTTGTTGGTATCGTCGATCACCAGGAAATCGACCCCGGCCAGGCGCGCCCCGCGTTCCACCAGCGTGAGGGCGGTTTGTTCCATCACGAAGGGGTGATCGTAATAGGCCATTTGCTTCCAATAGCGGCTCCAGCCGGTGTAGAAGAGCACAGCTTTGCCTTCGATGTCGACTCCATCGAGGACCTGGGGAATGATCGGTTCGTTGCCCATTACGTGGCGGCAGTCGATGACGACGCCTTCTAACACCAGTTGCTCCAGGTGCAGGCTTTCGATGGAATCCCCACCGGGGAAGAAATGGTAAGGGCTGTCCAGGTAGGTGCCCAGGCTGGTGACCATATTTACCACGGTGACCTCGCAGGAGCAGTCTTCATAATTGCCGCTGGCAGCGGCCTGGGAATGGCTCATCCACGGGTGGATGCTGGGTTGGGGCGCCTTTTCGCTGAACAAGGACATTCCGGCTTCAATCGTCTGGCTCAAGTCGATCAGTTTCATCGGATTTCCTCTCGGAATTAATTGGCCTACAAAAAGAACCGGCCAAGTTTGCAACAACGGCCGGTTCCAGGGTGGATGATGGGGATCGAACCCACAACCACTGCATCCACAGTGCAGCGCTCTACCATTGAGCTACATCCACCATGCGTCTCGTATTTTATCACGAAGCATTGCGGGATTCAAGAATTTTGGCAATGTGTTTGGCGGTATCTGGGCGGGCAATATTTTGCTGGTCGCCGCTGAGCATATCCTTGACGCTGACTTCAGCTTTGGTGATTTCGTCCGGTCCGAGCACGATCACGATGTTTGCGCCGATGCGGTCGGCGTACTTGAATTGCTTGCCAAGCTTGTCGGCGTAAGGATAGGTGGCAACTTTCAACCCGGCGGCGCGCAGTTCCTGGGAGAGGGCCAGCGTTTCCGGTTGGGTTTCCTCACTAAAAGTAGTGATGAATACCTCGGCAGTGGTATTGCCGAATTCGGGCAGGCGGCCGAGTTGTTCTAGCAGCAGGGAGATGACCACGTCGCCGACTGCAAAGCCGACCGCCGAGACCGGGTCGCCGCCCACCGCGGAAACCAGGTCGTCATAGCGCCCGCCGCCAAACAGGGCGCGGAAATCCCCGGCCGTGTCCCAGGCTTCCATCACTGTGCCGGTGTAGTAATCCAGGCCGCGGATGATGTGCGGGGCAAACTTGATGAAATCGCTTACGCCGTAAGCGTCCACGGCTTCGAAGAAGGCAGGCAGCTCGTCTGATTTCTCCCACAGGGTTTCATCATTAAGTAGCTGCTTCACACCGTCGATCTGGGGATTGTTCAGGCCGATCTCCTCGGCGTAGGCTTCCCATTTCTCGGCGCTCAATTTGTCGCGGC
>JBNKDB010000416.1:0-6076 GCA_050288045.1 Anaerolineales bacterium
ACCAGGCTTCCAAATTGAAACGCTGCAAGAAATCTGAAATCTGCTGCATCAGCGCGGTGAAGGTGGATTGGATCAAATCAACTGTTGCCAGGATGACATTGGTCAGATTCTCCACAATTGCCAATACGGTTTCCTGCAAGGACTGGTGTGCCCGCGTCAGGAACCATTCGAATATAACGAACAATATGATGATAAAAGGCGCGCTCACGATCAGCACAACGAGCACAGCCAGATTCCATAAGATGTATGTGATATCCAATAAAATCTGATTTGCTTGCCCAACCAGACCAACTGCCAGGATTGCCATCACAATCAGCACTACAGTCGCCGCTAATGAACCCACCGCCCAGCGCAAATCGAAATATCCCCGTTGGCCACCACGCTGATATCGCAAGGTCGAGATACGCGCCGCGATCATCGCAATCAGCACAGCGAACAGAAATAAATAGATCAGGCTATTCACTCCAGGCACAGGATCAAAAGTGTGGATCAGGATGAAGACTAAGAACATGCCGAAGCCCAAACGGAAACGGCTCAACACTTCCTGTACGCCTATGATCCGCCCGGCCAGGCTAATACCTCGCCACCACAGCAGGAAAGCCACAAAGAATACAAAAAACTCAACCGGGATCCGAATGCCAATCGCTGAAAAAGTCAATAGCGCATACTGAAATAAACCCGCTTCGGATACTCCCGCAGGGTAAAGTAGATACCTGATTCCCAATACCGCTCCACCAGCAAGTACACCCACCATCGCAATCTGCCGGAATAATACCTTGAGGCGCAGGGCATTGACCAAACGAATAAAAATATACGCGGCAAGCAAGATTCCCCCAAAGATGGAAAATGCTCGTTCTCTCGGAATGTTCAAATTTTCAGGTAATAAAGACAAAAACCACGGCACCCCCCAGGTCAATTCCATCAGTACCAACGCCAGGATCGCCAGCAATCGCCATGGCCGCACCACCACTGTTTCCCGTTCGGATGGGAACAATGCCCCAAATGTAGCCGCGCGCGAGTCCAGAGGCTTAGCCAGGATCAAAACCTCCTGCGGGCGCGTGCCACCGACTTTGCCATTTGTTTGATCTCAGTAATCATCTCATTGCCTTTGGCGTGGATACGCTCCCAGGCATCTTCAATCGCCACTACCTGATCCTCGCGTTCGGGTAATTCTCCATAGCGCACCCGCACGTATGCCTCCGTGATCGAGCGCACGTCCCGGATATGATCCGGGAAGAGTTCTTCGACCTTGGGTTGGAATTCCAATGGTGTATTCGCCACCGGGCGCGCCAAGCCCAGTTCTTCGCACAAGTCGAGCATATTACCATACACGCGGCGAATACGGTTGGCGGCCTGCAAACGGTCTGCCCGCCGAATACGTACCGAACGGATGCGATCTCCAAAACGGTTACGGCGCTCCCGGAAAGCCGCCAAAAGGGCATCCATCAATCCCACGGTCTCATAAGTAATTGCGCTTTGATGATGATGCAGTCGCTGCCGCTGGCGAGTTCGCACCATGCGCATCAGGATAAAAATAAACAACAAGATACCACCGATAATAAATACCGGCCAGAAAAAGTCCCCCAGGTCGATCATGTTAACTTTGGGTGGCTCGATTTCCATCACCACCCCCAACAAGTCATCCACGTTTTCCTGCACCTGCTCGGCCACATCGATCGTCTCCGCAGCCCCACCAGGATCGATCTGGTTGATCAGCCCTAACAAAAGCGGGATCAGCAGTAAAGGCCCGATCATCAGTAATACAATCACGGCAACGACGGTTTCCACCGCCATCAAGATCCACACACCGATCTGCCCTTCCATGATCGCACCGACCAATCCGGCTACGACGACCACCATCGAAATCACCAGCGCCATCCCCCCAAACCAGGAAGAATCAAAGGGCTGGTCCATTCCACCCCGAAAGCGGCTTTGGGTAGCAATTCGAGCTGCCCCCATGGAAAGCAAACCAAAAAACAAGAATAGATATACGGCGTATATGGGTAGTGCCCGGTCTCCCAGCATGGTGACAACTGCAAAAGCAGCCAGCATGATCACGCCCAACCGAAATTGCCCAATCACCCACTGCGTGCCAACCCCCTGATTTGCCAGATAAATCCCCATCCGCCAGATCATGAGCACAAAGCCGACCACCACCAGGTCATCCGGCAGAAAGCTTTCCAAGTCAAACACTTGCGCAAATAACCCAAGCACGACTTCATTGACATTGGCGGTCGCACTGCGATTGATCAACGTAACGATCCCAAGCAACACACCACCGAAGAAAACAACCAGCAAGCTAATCCGGCTGACAGTTTCCCGCGCACCAACTTCGATCAAATACCGCAGCAGGCTGGTCGTTACCAGCAACACGGCGCCAAAAACGAGGTATGCGCGCACACTGGGGATGCCGGCCGTACCTGGCGTTAACGACCGGTACCACACAACGATCCAACTTAACTGCATGAACATTGCCCCCACCAGGGCAACCTCATGCCACAGGTTGATCTTGGGGAGCTTGATATTCGCTAACTTAAGCATATTACCTAAAGAGTTTTGCATAATGAAATCTTCAAAGTGTCATTCAGCCAATAATTCTTCCCGGTACGGAATATGAACAGTGTGCACGCCACGGATATTGGGCGGTGGCTCTTCCGTAATGGCAATCAGAACAATTCTTCTGCCAGCCTGCCTCACCCGTACCAGTGTCTCCGCAATTTCCGGGGTCACAAAGGCTGTGATGATCACCAGAGTCGCTCCATAAGGCACACGCGGCAACTCCTGAACCAGGAAGCGGTCGAAGGAAGCGGTCACAATCGGCGACACGCCCGCCAGAATTTCCAGCAGGTGCGCAAGTTGCTTGGAAGAGCGCCCCGGCAAAACCCGGAACGAGCGGTTAGCATTTCCAATCGCCCCGTTGGAGATCAACCCGACCTGATAACCATCATCCATGCCTTTGTTCACGATTGAAGCCGCCATCCGCACCAGATATTCCAATAATTCCGGGTAGACGCCTTCCCAATGATGCGGGCCAGTAGCCGCATTCAGGCATACTACCATCACCTGTGTAGACGTTGGCTGATACACCTTCACTTTCAAGTCCCCAGTGCGCGCCGTGGCAGGCCAGTGGATACGCCGGAATTCATCTTCAGGGCGATATTCGCGCACACCCATCGGCCGGTTAGGGTCTTCGAACATCCGCCGTCGCGAGCGCTTATCGCCAAACGGGTCTTCTGCCGGCAGTTCGGTTTCCAACTGCGCGACCAGCCGCGGAAAAACGGTAAGTTTTTGAGCCTGCCCGCCTTCGCGCACATCGGAATAAATCCCAAACAGGTCGCCAGATTCGAGCTTTGCCGGACCAACCTGATACACGCCCCGTTTGCGGAACTTCAAGGTGTAATTGCGCTTGGCGCGCTCGAACCAGCGCAGGCTGAACAGGTTGACCATTTCGCCCATGCCAGGAATATGCGAAGGGGCCAAAACTTCTTCATCTTCCGGCCCCACCGCTTGCGGCCAAGGGTCACGAATGCGCAGCCAGGAAATTGGCAGTAATTTGTGGTTTTCTACATCCAATTGAACGGGAATTTCTTCGTCGGGAAAAGCACGCGTATAGAAGAATTTACGCGAATAATTCACGTTTTCTAAAGCCCGCTTGCGCCACCAGGAAGCCACGCCAATAATGACCGCCACCGAAGTTGCCAGGGTAGGCAATAGCGAAATCTGGAAGAAAATCCCCAACAGGAAAATGATCGCCAGAATCGTCAACCAGCGTCTAGGAGCCACAATCCTGCCTAACTCTCTACCGGTACAGACACAGATGCAACAATGTCAGCCACCAACTGTTCGGGCGTACGCCCGCGTAGTTCAGCCTGCGGTGCGATCATCAAGCGGTGCGTGATCACCGGCGGTGCCATATCCTTGATGTCATCTGGGATTACGTAGTCACGACCCTTTATGGCCGCCCAGGCCTGCGCGGCCTGATACAGCGCCAGACTGGCACGCGGGCTGGCTCCCAGATCGATCTCAGGATGCTCGCGGGTCGCACGCGCCACGCGCACGATATAATCTCGCAGCGAATCCTCGACGCGCACGTTCCGGCGTGCAGTCTGCAATTCCAGGATTTCCTCCGGCGAAGTCACCGCCTCCAATTCGGGCAGGGGATCGCGTTTGCGGAAACGCTCCAGGATGTAATTCTCTTCTTCTTGTGTAGGATAGCCAAGCTTGATCCGCAGATGGAAGCGGTCGATCTGCGCCTCCGGTAGTGGGAAAGTGCCTTCCAACTCAATCGGGTTCTGGGTCGCCAGCACCAGGAAGGGCCGGTCAAGTTGGCGTGTCACCCCATCGACTGTCAACTGGCGTTCCTGCATTGCTTCCAGCAATGCCGACTGCGTGCGCGGCGTTGCCCGGTTGATCTCATCGGCCAGCACCACCTGGCTCATGATCGGGCCAGGGCGAAATTCGAATTCCTGTTGCTTCTGGTTGAACCAGTTCAGGCCGGTCACATCGGACGGCAGCAAATCCGGGGTAAACTGGATGCGCCGGAAACCACACCCCAGCGAGGCTGCCAGGGCACGCGCCAGCGTCGTCTTGCCAATCCCAGGCACATCCTCCAAAAGTACATGTCCTTCACACAGCACAGCTACCAACGTCAAATCGATCGGCTCATCCTTGCCGACGATCACTTTCTGGATATTTTCCCGCAATTTACGGGCGACTTCTGCGATCACAGGTCCTCCAAACTTACCAAGATTTTATATTCATGTCACGAAAACAGAATTTTATTATACTCGCTCAATGAAGAGCGGGAGCACAAACCAGAATTCGTGAAACGCGATTCGCAAAGCGATCCACTCCACGATTCTCGATTCGCAAATATAGAATTACGTCAAAGACAAATTACTATAGGGAATACTCCCCCTTTACAATCATGGTTCAGCCAGTTACAGCACTAAACTCGCCCAATGGTATAATTCGAACATGCCTTCTATAGTAACCATCGACCTTGAAACCACCGGCTTAGATCCCCGGCGCGACACCATTATTGAGATCGGCGCAGTGCGCTTCAACAGCCGCCGGGTGGAAGATGAGTGGACCACACTCATCAATCCCGGAAGGCCCATTCCCCCATTCATTTCCAAATTGACCGGTATCACCAATGCTATGGTGCGCAATGCTCCTACTCTGGAAGAAGTTTATGATGAGTTCGAGCACTTCGTTGAGGACCTCCCCATCCTGGGACACAACGTACCCTTCGACCGTTCCTTCCTGCAAAAGAACGGCCTTTTCCAATACAACGAATATCTCGATACCTACGCCCTGGCTTCCGTGCTCATGCCTAACGCCGGGCGCTACAACCTAGGCGCACTCGCCCAACAGCTCAACGTATTGCTTCCGGCCACGCATCGTGCCCTAGACGACGCCCGCGTCACCCACGCGGTCTACACACGTTTATTCGATAAAGCCATGGATTTGCCCATCGACTTATTGGCTGAAATCGTGCGCATGGGTGAAACCATGGATTGGGGCGGCGGCTGGATTTTCAGTGAGGCGCTGAAAATGCGCGCCCGTGAACCAGCCCGCGCCCGTCAGACTGCACATACCATCAGCGGACCGCTTTTTGACGCTCCCGAAACCAAGGATGTCGAACCTGTTGCTCCCGTCCGTGACCCCACCCCGCTTGACGAGGAGGAAGTCGCCGCCTATCTAGAATACGGCGGGGCATTTGCCGGTTACTTCCCCGAATTCGAGCACCGTCCCCAACAGGTGGAAATGCTGCGCGCCGTGACCGTAGCGCTCTCCGAAGGCCGCCATTTACTGGCTGAGGCTGGCACCGGCACCGGCAAGTCGATTGCTTATCTGGTTCCCGCCGCGCTCTTCGCCATCCAGAATAACACGCGTGTAGTTATCTCTACCAACACGATCAACCTGCAAGACCAGCTTATCAACAAGGATATTCCTGATTTACAGGCTGTGCTGGGTACCGAACTGCGCGCCACCGTACTCAAAGGGCGCAGTAACTACCTTTGCCCACGCCGCCTGGAGGCCATGCGCCGCCGTGGACCCGAGTCGCCCACCG
>JBNKDB010000417.1:0-6202 GCA_050288045.1 Anaerolineales bacterium
TGGCTGGAGCCGCCGTCCTACACACGCCAGCCGCGCTGATCGCAAGCGTCCTGGAAGCAACCGGTTGGACGAATTTCCTGGCCGAAGAACTGGATGGTCACACCGAGCTGCGCAACCTGCACGAGTTGCAAACCCTGGCCCAGGAATTTGATACCATCCCCCAGTTCCTGGATGCCCTCCGGGCGCGCCTGGGCGGTGATTGGAATCGGGATGGGGTGACGCTCTCTTCGATCCATATGGCCAAAGGACTGCAATGGAAAGTGGTCTTCGTCGCCGGGCTGAATGAAGGCGTGCTGCCACACGTCAATGCCATGAAAACCAGCGCGGGGTGGATGGAAGAAGCACGCCTGGCACACGTGGCCTTTTCTCGCCCGGCCGATCTGCTTTTCATCACCTATACCCACCAGCGCAAGGATCGGGCCGGGCGCCTGCAGCGCGCGGCCCCCTCGCGCTTTCTCAGTCAACTACCTAAACAATGGACCCAAACCTATGCCCCCCACCGCTCTATCCAAATACCCCATCTTACGTTTCTTGACCATGCCGGAGATCGTGCCGGACATTGGCAGGAGAGCGAGAATTATTACACGCTCTGATGCGGATCTGCTTGTAGTGCTCACAGCCGAGTCCCCGCTTGGCAAAGTGTGCCTGGTGAACGCCAAACCAGGCACGCCCCAGCTGGTAAGGGTGCTGGCCGAACCGCGCCCCGGTTTCTATATCCTGGATGACTGCAAAGGCACGCTCATCCCTGCGGCGTATCTTTCCGGGGTCGTGCGCGTGCTTATCCAGGAGTTCGACCATGATGCGTGATCTCGAATTTCAGGAACAACTCGCCGAGTTGGAAGTCCGCAACCCGCTCCCTGAAGTGGCCGAAAGCTATGGGGTAACGCTGCGGCGCAGTGGAAAATCCTTCATTGCCCGCTGTCCATTCCACGACGACCGCAATCCCAGTTTACAGATCTTCCTGGGCCATGACGGGCGTTGGGGCTTTAAGTGCTACGCCGCCAGTTGTGGGGCCAGTGGAGGATTATTCCATTTCATCGGCCGCCTGGAGTTTGGACAGACCTATACCAACCGCGGCGCGCAGTTCAAGCGCGTCATCGAAGTGCTTGGCGCCAGTGATTTCCATGCAAACCCCACACACCGGCCGATGCCGAAAGCACTGCCGGAACGCCCCCCGATCACTCCGCGTATCCAGTTTGTTTGGGACGCAGCCATGATGGTGTGCGCCGAATTGCTCCAGGCGGAAAGCGCCGTCAAAGCCTATCTCGAAAGCCGCAAGATCAACACCCAGATGCAGCGCAGTTGGCGCTTTGGCTGGTGGCCCAAACCTGCTGCCGGGCGACATTCTCCGGTGATCACGACGCTTACCGCGGTGGGTTTTTCCCTGGCGGAACTGCGTGAAGCCCGCTTGCTGCGCCCTTCCACGTATGCCACTGGTGATTACGAGTTCTTCGGCGGGCGCATCCTGACAGCCGACATCGACCTCAGCCACCAACCAGCCTACCTGATCGGGCGGCGTATGCCTGGCGACTCCAGCCACGCCAAGTATCTCGGCTTGGCGGATTTTGCCAAGCCTGTATTGGGAAAGGATCGCATCTCTCGCTCGCAAGCCCCCCTCTTCCTGCTGGAAGGTTTTTGGAACATGATGTTCCTGCACGCCTGGGGGTACGACGCCGTGGCCGTATCCGGCGCCCAGCTTTCCGACCGGCAGACGACCGTACTCCAGGCTTTGGCCGCAAAGCGCCCCCTGATTCCGATCCGTGACCTGGACGCGCCTGACATTCAAGGCCAAAGCCCCGGCCTGATTGCGTTGCGTTCCTGGCAAGCCGCTTTGCCGGGACTGCCGGAGGGCATCGAATTGCCTCCGGTGGTGGACGGCTACACCATTAAAGATGTTGCCGACCTGGCCCAACATCCCCAAGGCAAAGCCATCTTTCGCGACCTGGCAGCCCGCTGGGCCGCAGTTCCCCATCCATGAAAAAGGACATGCTGCAAACCAACTTTCTCGCCCTGTTACAGGGCCTGGTCCAAACATTGGTGCCGAGCGATCTCAGCATCTTTTCCGCCAACGGTCACCTGGCACTGGCCATGTCCAACATCCAAACGGAGCTGCACGGCCGTAACTTCCGGCGGCTACTCAAAACGGCCGGCCTCGAACCCGCCTTTTTCAAGGCACTTCCCTGTCAAAATCTGACCCTTCTATGGAGCGGGGCACACGGCATCTACCAGGCCGCGGCGGCACACCCCACCTACCTTGGCCGGAATTTCCGTTTACAGCGCCTTGCGCGCACACCGGCTGAGAACCACTTGTTGGCTCTGGTATTCGAGCAAATGGAACCTGTCGCAGGGTTGGACACCGGTAGCGAACTCTTGCCCTTCCAACTGGGTATTCCGGTGTATTACAACGGTACCTGCTACGCCCCCAACCTGGACGCGCGCAAAGTAGGCTGGACCTGGGAAACTGGTGAATGGAGCGGCATCGTCTTGCCCACTCCGGCGCTGGAACAAACCACCGTGGTCATCAATGGGAAACTACAAAGCGACGCGCGCCTACCGGCAGCCCCGGTCTTGATCGTGCAAACGTCCGAAGAAGCTGTTCCCCATCCGGTTGACCTGTATCAAACCGTTTCCACCGCCATGCGCGCCCAGTTGCTGACCACACCCGCTGGCGAAACAGGCTTCCCTCTGGAACACAGTGCAGATTTTTTAGCAGCGCAAACGATCCGGCAGTTGCGCTCCCTCAATGCCGGCAAAACGACCACAGCAGCGGTACTCGGCGCCCTGCTGGGGATGGGGGTGCGCGAGCGCGTGTGTTGGGAAGCGCAGCGAGGCGATCTGGGATTCAAGCGCGAGCCCGAACGCTTGCTGCCCCACCCCTATCTATTGGCGGGCTACAATCCCCTGGCAAGCGCCTTGCTCCCGGTTGACTTACCCTTCGTCCCCGCACAATCCGCCCCGCCCGACGCTATAGCTGTCCTGCCGGAGGTCACGATCACCCACGCGCCCGGCGATCTTGAAGATTATCCCATCTGGCTGGTCGACAGCATCACTGCCGGTCCATACCCACTGCCCTGGCTGTTTATCCTGGAGGAAGGGGAAAGTTTCCTACTCAATGGTGTCAAACCCGAGTCACTTTCCCTCTGGGAGACCCCGCGCATCCTGATCGCCCGGGACGATCTCTCCCTGAATGCCTTTTGGCTGCATCTTGCAGAACAGGATGCGCTCTT
Source organism: Anaerolineales bacterium (assembly GCA_050288045.1). Lineage (GTDB taxonomy): Bacteria > Chloroflexota > Anaerolineae > Anaerolineales > UBA11579 > JAFGRA01. The sequence goes on from JBNKDB010000417.1 coordinate 3,228, forward strand.
GAAAGCGATCCTCTGGGCGTTCGAGACCCAACTGGAAGCCGCATGGTGCACGTACCTGGAGGACTGTGTGCTCCCTGGAGGCGGTTTTGAGATCGACGCTTACCTGACTGCCGCTGTGCTGCTGCATGAATTCACGGCGTTAGCCCCAACTGAAAAAACACTCATCACCCATATACTGCCCGCCTTACAGACCAGCGCTCTGATCCAGGCCGAACGGATCAACGCTTTATCTGCAGAAATCGAATGCCAACCGGCCGCGGCCGCACTTGGTCAAGCGCGCCAGGCGATCCTGGCTGCACGCAGGGCTGTGTTGGCAGACTATACCTGTCAAGAAAGGAGCTAAGGATGTTTAGACTCAAGCTTGCCCGATACCAATACAATTCCCTGGCGGAGGGGCCGCGCAGCAGTACCACGCTCTGGCTGTCCGGCTGCTCCCTGCGCTGCCGCGGGTGTTTCAATCCCGAATTATGGTCTGGAGTAATCGGCAAATTTTACACCCCCTGGCAGGTCTTTCAGCTCGTCCGCCAAGGCACTCAAAAAGGGGATACCGGGGTAGCCTTCGTCGGCGGCGAGCCGCTGGAGCAACCTTGGGGATTACTCGTCACCCTGCTCATCATCAAGTTGCTATTGCCTAGCATAATCATCACCGTGTATTCGGGGTACACGCTGGAACATTTGCTCCAGCGTCCTATCCACCGTGCTGTGTTGTGGTTAGCAGATTTTTTGGTCGATGGCCCCTTCATCCAATCCCAGGCCCACCCCCAATTCAACTACCGCGGCAGCGCCAACCAACGCATCATCCGTCTCAAAGCTTCACGGCACACACGTTGGCGCAAGCTGGTTTTTGCACACAAGGATTGGGATAAATTGGTTGCCGTCACGACACGTGCACTTTCAGGCCCGCCCGCATTGATGCACACGTTTGGCAAGGGAACACACGCTCAGGACTGTGGGCGATATGCCGCGTGAAGGCTCTCTTCCCTAAAAGGTGAGAAGGCACCTAGATGGTTGTCGATGGAGTGATAAATACTGAGTAATTATCACAATCCCTATTTGAATCCCGAGTATAATCCTATTAGCATGAATAACCGTACAGATATTAAATTTTTGGCTCCTATTTTCTGGGATGTTGACTTTAATCAGTTGTCCTGGCAAGCGAATCGCGATTTCATCATCCGGCGTGTGCTGACTCACGGCGACATGGAGATGATCCGCTGGCTGCGCGTCACACTGGGAAATGCAGCATTAGTTCGCTGGCTTAAGAAGCATGATGGAGCCGGGCTATCTCCCCGCCAACTTCGCTTTTGGCAGGTAATTCTCGACCTTCCAGATCACCTGGTCGATGGCTGGATAAAAAAAGACGCTGACTCGATTTGGCGACAGCGTGTCTTATGAACATCCATATTCCCGAAGCACAGCAACAATTGATGAGCCAATTAGGCCCGGTCATGAAAAAACAGGGTTTCTACCTTGCTGGTGGTACAGCTTTAGCACTCTATTTCCGGCATCGCCTCTCGGTCATTTTAGATTGGTTCACATCTGCGCCAATGGGTGATGTAATGTCTCTCGCCGGTAAATTACAAGATATTGTCGACTTAACCATCACGGAAATTGGCGCGGGAACGTTACATGCAATTTCCAATCAAGTTAGGTTAAGCTTCCTTGAATATCGCTATCCACTGCTTGAAGCAATTTCGTTCAATGAGCAATGCGCTTGTCCAATCGCTTCTCTGGATGACATTGCTTGCATGAAGTTGTCTGCTGTCTCTCAACGTGGATCAAGGAAAGATTTTATTGATATCTATACGCTTGTAAATCGACATCGAACACTTTCAGAACAGTTATCACGATATCAGCAGAAATTTGCATTGGGAAATATTGCTACTATCCTTTATGCTCTGGTCTACTTTGACGACGCTGAAAAAGAGCCTTTACCACAACATTGGGAGGGGGACTGGAATGAATTGAAACAATCCTTCCGTAAATGGGTCAAGGAAATCACATAAATAAAAACAATCTTTCAGGGGGCTACAACTCGGATATTAATTATATACTTCCAAGTATTATACTTTCGAGTATATTACGTAAATTCCACAGATAACACCCAATCTTAGGCAAGATATATCAAAGAACTTGTACTTCCCTGTGTTGTATTTAATCTACACTCTGTGCCCAAATCGGGCAAGGGAGACACTCACAAGGAACATGGATGCCTGCTACACAATTGGAGAAATTCTCTGCCGAGTTTTACTCGCGCCTGGTTTCGCGCGCGCCAGCTCTCTACATTGATTGCGATGAAGTCGAGCACATGCTGCCGCTCCTCTGCTCACAGTACGTGCAATTCTTGGAGCGATACCGGCGCGCGGGTTTCTTCCCTAAAGATATCCAACCGCCTCCGGCGCGGATCTGGATGTGGAAAATGCACCGCGGCTTACGCCAGCTCGTCCAGTCCCAAGCAACCGATCATGTCACCATGCAATGGGAACAACCCGTGACAGAAAATCCATACACGACTGGAGTCTGCGCCCAATGCGGGGCCAAATTGCACACCACCTGGAAAGACGGCCACTTTCAAGTCACCTGCCCCAGTGGTCACGCCGGGTTCACCCCCGCAGAGCTGGACACCCGCCGCCTGGAGAACATCTTGCAGTTGATCTACCACCAACTGCTCAACACCGATACGCTGACAAGCGGCAGTGATCTCTACCTGATCGTACACTCGAAAGCCGTTCTGCAAAGCAGTCCGGCGACGGCTTTGTTCTTCGAAGATGTGCTGGAAGAACTCAACCACAACCCCGGTCCGGTGCGCGTCGTACTCACCGGTATGACCGGTGATCTGCCCCCCAATCTCGTCAATTTCATCCCCCGTTTGGAGTTCCCCTACCCCGATGAACCCGCCATCCGGCAGGTCATTGCCGCCGCGGCAGGCACGAACCATCCAAAATGCGTCGATCCGGCCGCGGTCCCGCAGCAAC
>JBNKDB010000418.1:0-4413 GCA_050288045.1 Anaerolineales bacterium
GCACCTCGGGCCGTTGGCCGCCACCGTCACGGATGCCGCCCTCGCTTGGGGCATCATTGCCGGACCTGACCCCAAAGACTCGGTTTCTTTGCACCAGCCCCAGCCCACGCTGGCCGGTTGGGATCAACTCGATCTCAGCGACGTGACCATGGGCGTGTTCTGGCCCTGGTTCGAACATGCAACCGCTGATATGGTCACGGGCTGCCGGGAGATGCTCGATTACTTCAAGGGCCGGGGAGCTAAATTGGTCGATGTCGATATTCCGGGGTTGGAAGATGGCCGGGTGGCCCATCTGATCACCATCGCCGGTGAGATGACCCAGGCGTTGGAGCAATATCACGCCGAGTTTGGCAAAGCGTACGGCCTGGATGTGCGCACCAACCTGGCGCTGGCACGCGCCTTCACAGCGCGCGACTATATCAAAGCCCAACGTATGCGTACGCAGTTGATGCATAATTTCGATCAGGTTTTGCAGCAAGTGGATGTGATCGTTACCCCGGCAACTGCCCTGGTCGCCCCGCCGATTGGTCCCAGGACGCTGCCGGATGGCGATTCGGATTTGACCACGCTGGGAGAAATCATGCGCTATGCCCAACCGGCCAACCTGACCGGCTTACCGGCGATTGCCTTCCCGGTGGGGTACAACGCGGCCGGTTTACCGATTGGCATGCAGGTGATGGGACGCGCCTGGAACGAACGCACCTTGCTGCGCATGGCGCTCGCTGCCGAACAGGCTGTAGAACGTCAACGCCCAAGCTGGTTCTATGACATTTTGGCAGAATCATAATCCGCATCTTCCGAATATGCTTGCTTTAAAGAACATTTGTGCTATAATAAAGCAACCATATTTCTACGGAGGATAATGTGATGTCTGAGATGCTGTTGGCCTATTGTGGCCTGGATTGCGGGGGATGTCCTGCTTACCTTGCTACTGCCGCAAACGATACTGAGAAGTTGATGGAATTGGCCGCGCAATGGTTCCAGAAAGAGAACGATGCCGAAACCTGTCGCTGCATGGGTTGTAAATCCGAAGGGCCGCGGCTTGGTTTTTGCGAGCAATGTGCGGTACGTACCTGCGCCAGTGAACGCGGCGTGGTCACCTGCGCGCATTGTGAGGATTACGGCTGCGATATCCTGCTGGCCCACTTCGAGCAAATCCCCGATTCCAAGGTCAAGCTGGAGGCAATCCGGCAGACGTTATGATTTTTGTTGTGAAAAGAGGGAAATACATCCCCCTTTAGTTTCTGTGTTATCTCTGTTCCTCCGCGCCTCTGTGGTAAATCCTTTTCAATATTCACCACGGAGACGCAGAGGCGCGGAGGATTTAAACTGAGTTCGGTATGAGATGACTTGCTTTATTTGCTGACCAGGAATACGAGCTCGGTTTCGAATGCCAATTTCTCGATCCCCCAATTTTTCCCCGCTGATAATGCCATAAAACTGCTTTCGTAATTCTCGCGCATGCCTTTGCCACGGCCGCCTAAGCTGTGTACCGGGTACGACACTACCAGATGGTCGGCCTGGATGCTATTCAATAGCCGCTCGCCAGCGCCCTTGTCGACCTGTTCCAGGCAGGGGATCGCTTTCAAGATCAAGGCCACGTCGACCTTTTGGGCGGGCGGTGCGCCGACCACATCACACACGAAGGTTTTGCCCGATTGTCCGAAGAGGTCTAATGCGCTCCCGACGAAATCGACCATATCGGCATAGATGTCGCAGGCATGGTAGGTGGTGCCGGGCGGCAGGTCCATCCAGGGCAAGGCCAGCGGATTCAACCCACAGGCTACGTCCAGCAGGGAGGTGAAAGGTGGCAGTTTGGCGAAGATGGTCTGGTAGAAAGTGTCCAGGATGGGCAGGCGTTCTTTGGTGGACGCGTGCAGCGCCATGACCTGCTGGCAGACCTCCGGGTGAGCTTCCGGTGCGGCGGCCCGCAGCCTTTCTAGCCAGGCCGGATAGTCGATCGGCGCGCCCAGGTAAGCCCCGCCAACTTGATGGAGCTTGTTCTTGACGGCTTTGACTGTGTCCTTGAGCTTGCGACCTTTAGCGAGTTCATCGGCGGCCACGCGCTGTATTAATTCCGAGGCGATGTGGCGGTATTTGGGGCTATCCAATACAGCCTGGACTAGTTTGTCGATTTGCGCTTGATCGGTCATAAAATATTTCTGCCACGAAGCCACAAAGGCAAGAAGAATAAATTCCTTTGTGACTTCGCGCCTTTGTGGTGATTAACCTACGCGCATGCGGTTTTCTAGTTGCACCATGAAGCGTAGGTTGTGGAGCGTCGCTAGGCGGTAGAACAGGGTCTCGTTGATCTTGAAGAGGTGGTGCAGGTAGCCGAGCGAATACTTCTGGCAGGTGGGGCAGTCGCAATGCGGGGAGATCGGATTGGTATCCTTGATGTATTTATCGTCCTGAATGTATACGAACTGGAACCAATTGCCGTGCAGACCGGCTTCAGCAGTAAAAGTGTACAGGCGGCCGCGGCGCGCATCGCGCGTCGGCAGGGCGCTGTCGAACATCTCATAGCCCAACTTATGGCAGGCCAGTATATATTCAGGGTGGCCGACGCCCAGGGCGTGCATGGGAAATTGGGGCGGGATTAGTTCGCGTGTGTAGCCCAAGATGTCTTCCAGCAGGTTTCCGTCGCCATCCAGCGGCCAGCCGCCGAAGCCGTAGCCATCGAAGCCGATCTCCAAAAGGGCATCGGCGCAGCGTTTGCGCAGGTCGAGGTCACCGCCACCCTGCACCACCGCGAATATCTTTGGGATCTCTTCGGATGGTAGGTCTTTCTCCGCTACCAGCTTTTCGTACTCAGCCTTACAGCGCGCTGCCCAGGCAACCGTGCGCTCGACGGCGGTTTGCTGGGTTTCCCGGCTGTCCTCTACATGCGTACAGTCATCCAGGCAGATCACCACATCGGCGGCGTAGCTCATTTGCAACTGGATGGTCTTTTCGGGGGTTAGTAGGAACTTGCGCTTGCTGCCCTCCGGCCGGAAGTTGATGCCCTTATCGGTTAGGCTGCCGTTCTTGGGATTCTCGCGCACCACCGAATAAGCCTGGAAGCCGCCTGAATCGGTGATGATCGGTGCCTCCCAGGCGCTCATCTGGTGCAGTCCGCCCAAGGCCTGGATGGTGGATGAACCCGGCTTCTGCATCAGGTGGAAGGTGTTCATCACCAACGCCTGGGTACCGGCGGTGTGCAGGTCGGCGGCATCTACAGCGCGCACGACGCCCAGCGTGCCATCAGGCAAGAAGGCCGGGAGTTGCAGCGTGCCGTGCGGGAGGACGAGTTGGTTAAGGCGGGCCAAGCGACTATTCGGCCTTATGGGAATGTTGGTTGGTGAAATTTTCCAACTCGGCGTTCAATTTCTGGATGGCTTCGCTCAGGTCGGTACGTACTTTGGCTTCGACTTCACCGCTGCGCACACGCTCGCCGAAATCTTCAACGTCGGCCATGAACTGCTCGCCAACGTCGCTTTGCTTGAAGCTGTCGAAGGCTTCGTTCATCGCACCGGCGACCTGGGTGAGGCCTTCTTCGATTTCGCTTTGCAGTTGTTTGCGTTCGTCACTTTCCCAGGCGGTCTGCAGGGCTTGCTTCAAGTTCTGCGCCAGGTTCTCGAATTCGCCTTTTAAATCACTTTGGGGAGGCGTTTGGTCAGTCATCATTTACTCCTTGTGGATAATACTCTACTATATGGGCCTAGCGCGAGATGGTTACGCTGCCGGAGCCCATCTCCAGGCTGATGGTGATGCCGTTGGTGCGTTCGTATCCGGGTGTTTCCCAGACTCCGTCGCCATCGGCTTCATCATCTACCAGACTAAAACTGGGAACGAGATCGAGTTCACCACTTCCTCGATTCACTTCAAGCCGCACAGGTTCAGTTTTTGGGATGGTGATGTCCAGGTTGCCGGAACCGGCCGTGACGGCCACGAGATAATTGCCGGGTGGTAGCACCAAATCGACCGGTCCGGAACCGCTCTCCAACTGAATTTCCGAGAATTCCAGCCCGGTCAGGTCGAAATTGAAATCACCTGAACCGGTGTTCATAAGCAGTTCGTAGGCCACACCAGGGTGCAGGCCGAGATCCCATAAGCTGTTGCTCCAATCTGTATTCAGAAAATCGAAGCTGAACGAACTGTTTTCATCGGCCGCGAGGTCGATGGTGGTGCGCTTATTGTGGTTGTTGATCGCAATGTTGAGCTTGTCGAGATAGTTCAATCTTCCAGCCAACACATAGGGGCTTTCGGATGATAAGGCTCGTAAATTGCCGCGTCCGGGATTCCATTGGATGCGGATAAAGGCTGTCTCGATGGTGCCCAATTCGTAATGGATGTAATCTTCTTTAAGCTCCTGGCTGGGGCTGGACAGCGATTGCACAGCCGGGTTTTCGGGGAAGAACACCAGGGCAGCTA
>JBNKDB010000419.1:0-6510 GCA_050288045.1 Anaerolineales bacterium
TAGACGAAATGATTGAAATTGTTAGCAGGAAAATTAATCGAGAGTTAACCCCGGAAGAATGTCAAATGTATTTAGAGAGTTTTTGCGATATTCCTGTTCAGCAGTAAGAAACCTCAACTGTCGATAACTAATTGCCAATCACTTTCCCCCATAAATCACGATTTGCGTTCACGCCTCACGGCTTACGTTTAACGTACCTCATCCCCCGCATCATACGTCTTGGCCCAGGTTTCTTTATCGGGGTGGGTGCTGGCGCGTAGGGCAGCGGCTTCGAGCTTTGTGTCGTATTTGACGGCGTGGCGTTCGAGCGCCCAGGTGCTCCCGGTCCAGGTAAAGACGGTGAAGCGGGCGCGCTCCAGGCCGTTGTAGACCGAGCCGGAGCATGGGGCAACGTTGACCAAAGTGTAGCCGTTCCAATGGCGTACCGACGACCAGTGCAGGTGCCCGAAAGCTACCGTGCGGGCGGTGACGCCCTCGAAATAGGCGTGCAGGTCGGGGTCGTCGTTTGGCTGGCTGATCTCGCCGAATACGGTGACTTGATCTATGGGTTCGGGGTAGATGAAGAGCAGGTTGTCCTTGGGGTTGGCGTGTACCACTAGCAGGTCGTCCTGCGGGTTTGCGGTGGGGGAGAAGCGCGCTTCAAAAGGCATGGCGTCCACCCAGGCCAGTTGTTCCGTGGAAAGCTGTTCGCGAATCCAGTAGGCGATGGGCTGCAAGCGGTCCCATTTGCGGGCGTGGCGTTCGTCGGGCGGGGTGAGCTGTGGGGCGCGGACGTATTCCTCGGTGTTGCCGTACAGCACCTGTGCGCCGGAGGCCATCAACAGTTCGGCACAGCGTGCCGGGTCGCTGCCGCCAAAGAGCGAGTCCCCGGCGGCGATCACGGCGTCGAACGGCCCGGCCTTGTCGATCTCCTTCAAAACGGTTTCGCAGACGAATGGGTTGCCATGTACGTCAGAGAAAACTGCAATGCGCATGATGTCAGCTCCTTGATTATAAATAGCGGCGCTCGCCGTGCTATTTACGGTATCCATTGCGGTTCATAGCCGCCAACCACCAGGCGGGTGGGGTTGCTGCCATCGACGTTCATCACCCACAGTTCGATTGGCTCGGTCAGTTCGGTCTGGCTGGCGCGTACGTAGGCGATCTGCTGGCCGTTGGGATGCCAGGCGAAGTCGAGGTATTTGTAGTCCGGGGAGCCGGAAAGCTGCTGGGCGTCCGACCCGTCCGGGTGCATGATCCACAACTGCCGTCCGGGCGTCCATTGTTCAGGATCGATGGCGCGGCGGGCAAAGGCCAGCAGGCGGCCGTCGGGAGCATAGGCCGGGGCGGCGTCTTCCCATTGGTCGAGCACGGTCAGGTCAGCGGCGGAACCATCCGCCAGGTCGATCTTGAGCAGATGGCTGGAAAGCACCTCGACCGGTTTGAGCTCCGCCGGATCGACTTCTTCCAGGGAGGCTTCACCGGTTGGGCCGCGCAGGATGTCCAGCGTGGTGCTGTACATTTCCGGGATGATGAAACTGTCCCCATCCGGTGACCAGGCCCCCAGTTGGCCGGTCTCATTGGGGATTTGCATGCTTTCTTCCGTGGCCGGGTCGTAGATGATGAAAGCTTGCTCGGCGGCGTCGTAATAGGCCAATTGGTTGCGCGGCGACCATTGCGGGTTGTAGGCTTTGTGGCCTGCGGCGCTCAACTGCACCACGTCGGTGCCTTGTAATGCGAACAGCCAGACCTCGGAGATGTTGCCGGAGAGCGTGCTTTCATAAGCCAGCCAGGTTTGGTCGGGGGAGATGCTCACGTTCTGGCACAGGATCAGGCGGCAGTCCAGCACGGTATCACTTTCCCCGGACAGGCGCTCGTAGCGCATGATGCGGCTGCCGCCGGTGGTGTTGGCTTCGCTGTAATACAGCGTACTGCCGTCGAGGGTGGCGTCGAAATCCAGCACTGCACCGCTTTCGGTCAGTTGCTGGAATTGGCCGGTGAGCAGGTCGAGGGTATGGATGTCGATGGTTTCGGTATCAGCAGGCGCGGATAGGTAGGCCAGCAAGATGTTGCTGGTGGAGAACGCCCAGCGGAATTCCTCGATCATTGGCAGGCCTAACTTAGACTTTGCCCCAGCGGCCAGACGTAAATTGACGATGATACCGTGCGGCCAGGCTTCGGCGGGCACGAAGTTGAGCGTGTTGCCTTCCCAGGTAAATTCGCCTTCGATCTCAGGTTCGATGGTCAGGCGTTCGAGCACCGAATCGGGCTGCATCGGGCGGGTAAAGCTCAGACCCAGGGTGGTGTGTACGGGTAAACCCACTTCGTCCGGGGCGGGACTGACGCCTGCCACCTGTGGGCGCAAGACCAGGAAGGCGATCCCACCGCCCAACAAGAGCAGCACGACCAACACGATGAAGCCAATCCGGCGGATGTCCATAAGGATATTATATCCGTTTGCGTGCCCGAGAAAATGAAGAGTAGCTTGGAAAATCTCCCCGGCGGGTGGGTAAATTGTATACTATGGGTAGATCTTAGCCACCAAATCCCAACCTTTCTGGCGCTGAGTTTATATATAGGGTAGTGAATTCACGCAAAACTGTGCCGATGGAGGCGCAATACATGGAAGAAGAACAAGCGATTGCCCGCCTCAAAGGCGGCGACATCGAAGGCCTGGCGCTGCTGGTAGAAAAATATCAGGTGCAGGCGCTGCGCACGGCTGTACTGATTACCAGAGAGCAGGCCCAGGCGGAAGACGTGGTGCAAAGCGCGTTTATCCGGGCATATGAACGCATCGACCAGTTCGACGAGCAACGGCCATTCGGCCCCTGGTTCCTGAAGAGCGTGGTCAATGCCGCTATCCAGGCTGCCCGCCAAGGAAAACGCACCCTATCACTGGACGATCAAGTCAATGGGGATGGCAGCTTTCTCGATCTTTTGCCACACGACGCTCCCGGGCCGGGTGACCACCTGGAAGCGGACGAACGCAAGCAGGTGGTGCGCCAGGCGCTGCAAAAGCTGTCTCCGGAACAGCGCGCCGCAGTAGTGATGCGCTACTACCTGGAAATGAGCGAGAAAGAGATCGCCGAAGTACTGGATGCGCCGCCGGGCACGGTCAAGTGGCGGCTGCACGCCGGACGCAATCGCCTACGAGGAATCCTGCAGCGCCTGACATCATCCCCAGCCGAAAAGGAGGGGAGCCATGAATAACAAAGAAATTCGACAAACCCTACAAGATATAGCCAATGAGGAGATCCAAGACTCTATGAATATGTGGCCTAAGATCAAAGCGGCAGTGACCGCAACCGACTCGCAATTCAGAAAACCACTGCTGACCTTCAGCCGGGTAGCGCTGGCTGTGGTTGCGCTGGTGGTATTCAGTGCGGCAAGTTACTTCATTTACAATATCAACCGGGACCCAACTATTCCCGAAGAACTACTGACCAAGATCGACGCGACCCAAGCGACGGAAGATATGCGCGTCACGCTAGAATGGGCGTACCTGGACGCGGCCCGGGCTTCGGTCGGTGTGCGTACCGTTTTCCCCGATCATGAAAAGTTGCTTATGTTGGTGGATTCCCGCCTGACCACGGCAGATGGCCGGGAACTGTCTTCATTGGGCTTCGGCGGCGGGGGCGGTGGGGTAGGTTCCGATGGACAGGCGGAGAGTATCTCTAACCTGAACTTCGACAGCAGTGTGCTGACCGCCGAAACCGAAACTGTGGAACTGATCCTGACCCTGACGTATGGCGAAACTTCGATGCAGTTTGGTGGCGGTGGAGGGGGCGAACCATCTTTGGCCTTCGATGCACAACCTGACAATGGCGAACGTACGGAACCCGATGATGCGGATCGTGCGGAACCGGTTGAAGAGCAGACCTTTACTTTCGAATACCAGGTGCCCTATATCCCGGCCGTCGAAGGACATGTGGAAACTGTCAGCGTGGTGAACCAAAATGTCACCGTCGCCGTCGACAATATCCGGGTGGCGCCGTCAATGATCGCTTTCGACATCTGCTATGACCCGCCCGGCGGCGATCCAAGCTGGACGCCTTTGGTATTCGTCAACACCGGTTATGAGGACTTCGCGCCCACCAGTGAGCAGCGCGCCGGGCTGACGGCTGATGGTGAGAAGGTGTATGTTGCCCAGGCGGATACCGAATGGGTGCTGACCGATGGGATGAACTGCGGGACGATGCGTACCGTAGCGCCCTACCTGGGTGAAGGCCCAATCACCATCACCATGGAATATCTCAAGCAGCCGATCCTGGAGATCGATCAGGCGGAGATCGATGCCGAGATTGCCTACTTTGCGGAACGCGGCATCGAAATTGAGATGGAGAAATTGGCCTTTGGCGAAGACCCTTCATTCAGCGGCACTAGTGTGGTTGGCGAAGATTCCGCCTACACCGGTTCGGTGATGATCCGGCCGATTGGCCCGGATACGTTGGTAGCCATGCGGATTACCGCTTATCCCGAGAATATGACCGAGGACCAGGCCATGATGTACGTTGGGAGCCGGATGTTCCAGCAGCGTTGGGACGGCCCCTGGCAGTTTATCGTGACCGTGCGGTAAAACGCCCAGACTGACCTAAAGACAATCCCCTGGGAAATACCAGGGGATTGTCTTATTAACCGGGAACGGATTGTGTTCGCCAGAGAATCTTGTAGGGGAGGGTTAGGATCATCATTCTGATGATGACGCCCTCCCCTACAAAAAACAAATGCTTATCTTTATGGTGCCCTGCGTTTTACCCTTGGATCAATTTCCATACATCAGGAATAAAGCGCGGGGTCTGGCTGCGGTAAGTCTGGTAATCTTCCCCGAAATCTTGTACCAGTTTGCGTTCTTCGAAGAAGGTGCCGATGAAGAAATACAGCGAGATGCCGATATTTAGTGCCAGGATATTTTGCGACATGTAAGGTGTAGCCCACAGGATCAACATACTGGCGGTATACAGGGGGTGGCGCATGTATTTGTAGAAACCGCGCACCACCAGCTTGGGTTCGTTGGCGGCTTTGGGGGCAAACACCTGGCTGATGCCCAGGAATTCGGCTGCCCCGGTTTGCAGCAAGGAGATCAACAGCACGAGCGCCCCCAGGCCTTGTAGGGCGAAGTTGACAAGGTTCCACGGGAAAGGAACAGTGTACAACTGGCGGTCGGGCAGCAGGGCTACCATCGCCAGGATGGGCAGCAAAGTGATCGTGCCTCCCGCATTGAAGATCAGGCGGTAGTAGCGGTCGTAGGCCTTGTCCATGAAGAAGGCCGCGATCTGCTTGAACCACTTCGAGGCCATGATCGAATGCCCGGCGGCATACACGAAAAACCCCAGCAGGATCAGCCAAGGGGATTGGGTAGCGGGAATGTTTGCGAAAATTTCCATGCGGTTAAGATGTGGTGGCTGGAGAGAATATTACAAGAACGAAAAACGAGAACCGCTTTGCGATTCTCGTTCGTGGATAAGCCTAGACGTTTTCCAGGCGGGCCAGCCAGGCGCGTACGTCTGGTTCGTGATCGTCGTAGAAATGGTCGAAGAATTCGCTTACGTGGAAACGTTCCTCACCGACCCAGACCAGCAGGTACTTCGGCTCGACCTTTTCCAGCCGGACATCCTCGGGGATGCCTTCAATGATGGCGATAAGCTGTCGGAAGTCATGGCGGGCAGCAGCCAGCACTGCGCTGACCGGGCGGTCGTGGTTGGCGGCGTAGATCCAGGCGTTGATCTCGTCGTCGTTTTGCAGGTGGGTGGGCCAGGGCGAGGCGGGTTTGGGATCGCCATCGAGGGCCGCTCGTAAACGCGCCATCTGCCAGCGGTTCCAGTCGGCCAGATGGGCGATGATGTCTTTCATCGACCAGTCGCCGCACACACCAGGCTGCTCCATGCGCCCCTCACCGATTTCGGTCAGTAAGGCCTCCCATTGCTGGTTGGCATCCTCGAGTTTATTGAGTAATTCGGATTTTTCCATTCAAGTCTCCTGTAAAAATGTGCCAGTAAGACTGGGCCTCATAAAACAACCCGCGCTTGCTGCGCGGGTTGGGGTATGCTAAAAATTGAGGTTCAGCCCTCTGGAGAGAAGCCGGGTAGTTCGATGGTCTGGACGCCGGTGTCGATCAGGTGGTAAGGCATCCAGGCTACACCAAACAGGTCGACGAGGATATCTTTCTTGTAGGGGGTGACGGGGATTTCCTCAATCTTGCCCGCTACCTCACCCCAGCGTTCTTCGACCTCGTCGATGGCGGCTTCGATCTCTTCCGCCAGTTCAGCCAGGTCGGCTTCCAGTTCTTCAATGGCGTCCAAGGATTCTTCAACGTCCGACTTGGCCTGAGCGGTCATGCGGCGCTTGGTCAACGAGGTGGAGACGCGCCGCGTCTTGCCGGTGAATAGGCCAAGGATGTTTTCGGCGTGGGTGCCCAGTTCTTCCATCTTGCGCTGGGAGAGTTCACTCTCGTCCTGGGCCAGTTCGCGTTTCTCGCGGGTCAGCTTCTTGCGGATGGCGTCGATGCGTTTTTCGTAGGTTGCTTTGACCTTC
>JBNKDB010000420.1:0-2657 GCA_050288045.1 Anaerolineales bacterium
CAGGATAATGCCCAGAGCAATCAGATGCGGGGGATAAAATATCTGGAATTGGATTCCGACCGGGTTAGCACTAAAGCCCATTGCAGTTCCTCCTGCCTACAAAACTATTTCTTTAACACTCCAAACCACACAAAGTTGTGCGCCGGGAGTTAAAAACAACCCCGGAAAATCCGGGGCATAGCGTACGACTTATAGGTGAGCGGTCAAAGCAAATTATTCGCGCCCGCCAGTCAGGCGATCTTGCAGCGCGGTCAGTTCGTCCCACTTGCCCGCCGCGGCCAATGCAGCCTGCTCCGGCCAGGTTTCCGGCTCGGCCAGGCTAAAGCGCGAACCGGCAGCTTCCAGAATTGCTTCCAGGCGGGATTCTTCGGTCTCGGCCAGGGCAGCGAATGTGGTAATGCCCTCATTGCTGAGAATTTGGGAAATCTTCGGGCCAATGCCTTCGATCTTGGTGAGGTCATCGGCAGGTTTATCGTGGGCAGGGGCGTGTTCGGCATGTCCTTCGTGCGCCGCCACCGGCTCCAGAGTCTTGATGGCGCGCTGTAAAGCCCACCACAGGACAACGACTGCCACCAAATAGATCAAGACACTAATCATATCGTTCATGTGCTTACCTCCGAAGATGCAATCTGCCGTAATTATACCGTAAGGGACACAAAGGCAGACATCCTTTCTTCTTTAGAAAAGCACCATTTTCCCCACGACGATAGGTCCTGTTAAATCGTTTGTTCGATCTTCTCCCGGCGCTTCTTGATGCGGCGGGCCACGCGCTTCCAGGCTTCCGTGGGATTCTTGGGAACTTCCTGGTTGTGCTCTTCCTTGCTCAACGCGAAGGCCAGGTCTTCAAACAAAGCACCAAGCGGCGATTCCGGCTCTTTCAACACGATCGGCTCACCATAGCTCAATGCCGGTAAGAAATATTTGGGTGCGTAGGGAATCACCAGATCGACCGGGCGCTTGATGGCCGATTCGATTTTCTCCTGCCCGACGCCGTACTCGCCAAACGTCCAGTTCACAATTGTCTTTATTACACTGGGATGAAAATCCAGGTTATAGAACGTCTGGAGTGCGATCATGGCAGTGCGCACTCCAGCGATCTCGGGCGGGAAGACCAGCAGGGTCTCATCGGCCATATCCAGCGCAGCCAATGAAGTTTCGCTGAAATCATGCGGCATATCCAGCACAATATAGTGATAATTCTTACGCAGCAAATCCAGTACGTGAGTGACCGTTTCGGCCGTCATCAACTCCCCGGATTCCGGCGTTCTGGGAGACGCCAACACCTTGACGCCACTTTCATGTTCCATCAAGACCAGTTCTAAAAGATCAGGGTCAATTTCCTCAACCGGAACACTAATGATATCCGACCAGGTATTCTTCAGAGAGATATTCAGGAACAGCGCGCTCTGGCCGACAATACGGTTCATGTCCACCAACACAGCTTCCTCATCCCAGGTCTCGGCCAGGGCGGTGGCAACATTGGTAGCAATCGAAGAAACGCCCGCGCCACCACGCAGCGAGAACACGGCGATGATCTTGCCGTGCAAGTCGCGCACATCGCGCGTGACCACCAGCTTGGCGCGGCGCAGCATGGCGGCCACCCGGGCGAGCAGTTCGCCGGGTTCGAAGGGTTTACCCATGTAATCATCGGCACCCGCTTCGAAACCTTTGATCTTTTGCTCCACCGAACTCAAGGTGGTTAGCATCATGATTGGGGTGCGGTTGATGGTTGGGTCTTCACGCACGCGGCGGCAGACTTCAAAGCCGTCGATTTCCGGCAGCATTACATCCAGCAGGATCAGGTCCGGTCTGAACGATTTCGCCAATTCGATCCCTTCGCGGCCATCCACAGCCTCACCAACCACGTACTCATGCTTTGCCAAGATCCCCTTGAGCAGTTTCATGGTGACGGGATCGTCTTCGACTACCAGTATTCTAGATTGCATACCCAATTCCTTTCACACAACTTCAATCTAGTTGGTCGGTTCTGGGGTGACCCGCACGAATTCCAACTCGCCAACATACTGTGTTGCACCGGCGACCACCTCGACATTGTACTCCTGTGCGGTGCCATACTGCGCAACCACCAGCGAACGCGCTCCAGATGGAACGCCACCAAGTTCAAAGGTACCATCGGGGCCAATTTCAACCTCACGGTCGAGACCCACCACGAATACTTCCCCATCCAAGGGTGTCCCGCGTTCATCCACAACCTTACCGGTAATGATGCCCTTCCCGGCCAGCAGTTGCGCAGAACTGCTCTGCGAGAAATTGTACAGGCTCAAGGCCACCACAGCCGCCAGCAACAAATAGATCATGCCATGAATAATGAGCTTGACGACCGGTCTATTACGCTGCTTGGGCGGAATGCCGTCCTTATATTCTTTCAGTGAAGGAGAATTTGTAAAAGTCATTTGCATACTCCTTTTTACGGGATCGGATTGATGTCGATACTATCAAAGCAAACCTTGGTGCCATCCCAGGTGCGCAGGCCAATCCCGCCTTCGGTATAGGTCGAATCGGAACCCTGCACGACAAGTTCATCATCGACGTAGACAGTAAAGGTATCACCTTTGACTTCGAGACGCACATTGTGCGCCACCTCATGCCAATCAAAACTGCCGGATGGTTTCTGGCGAGCGAATGGGCTAAACTCT
>JBNKDB010000421.1:0-2313 GCA_050288045.1 Anaerolineales bacterium
AGGTCGGGACGGATTTTCATTTAAACAATATCGTTGCTACGCCGCCAGAATGGCTTCGATCTTCGCCAACTCTTCTTCCGAAAAGTCGGTATTCTCCAGCGCCCCCACCGCATCTTCCACGTGGCTGACCTTGCTGGCCCCGATCAGCACCGAGGTCATGCCTTTCAAACGCAAGATCCAGGCAATCGCCAACTGCGCCATGGTCTGACCGCGCGCCTGGGCCAGCTCGTTGAGCGCCCGCACCTTCTCGACTTTCTCCGCAGTGACATCTTCCGGTTTGAGGAAGCCATGTGGCTTGGTAGCGCGTGAACCTTCCGGGATACCGTTGAGGTATTTATTGGTTAGCAACCCCTGTGCCAGCGGCGAAAAGGCGATACAGCCAATACCTTCTTCGTCCAGCACATCCATCAAACCATCCTCGATCCAGCGTCCGAACATATTGTAGTAGGGCTGGTGGATCAGACAAGGCGTGCCTAATTCTTTCAAAATGCGAGCTGCCTCTTTGGTCTGTTCGGGGCTGTAGGAAGAAACCCCAACGTACAGCGCCCGCCCACTGCGTACAGCATAATCCAGGGCCTGCATGGTCTCTTCCAACGGGGTATTTGGGTCAGGGCGATGGGAATAGAAAATGTCGACATATTCCAACCCCATGCGCTTCAAGCTTTGGTCCAAGCTGGCGAGCAAATATTTACGTGAACCCCATTCGCCGTACGGCCCCGGCCACATCAGGTAACCGGCTTTGGTCGAGATGACCAATTCGTCGCGGTAGCCTTTGAAATCGGTTTTGAGCATTTTGCCGAAGTTTTCCTCGGCCGAACCGGGCGGTGGGCCGTAGTTGTTCGCCAGGTCGAAATGGGTGATACCCAGGTTGAAGGCAGTAAGCGCCATCTCGCGGCCAGTCTCGTACACATCCACGCCGCCAAAATTATGTCACAGGCCCAGCGAGATCTTGGGCAGCAGCAGGCCGCTGCGCCCGCAGCGCTTGTAGATGTCGTTATCATAGCGGTTAGGGGAAACCGTCAAAGTCATCAGAACTCCTTTCGTTGCTTTGCTGCAAATGTAGGTAGAATGCCAGATAAGATTATCACAATTTTGGAGACAGGTATACAGGAAACAAGGAAATCAGATAATTACCACCAAGACACAGAGAAAAATTATCAAACCCCTTCCCGGCCTAACGGCCACCCTTCCCCTTTGAAAGGGGAAGGGCCGGGGATGGGGTTATATGATTATTGTTCCAGGCTTACACGCATGGTACCGGTCGCGTTTTTCCGGTAGAATGGAATGGAAACCACAAGCATTGTTCGAGAAAATTGATGACAAATCGACATCTATCCTTCAAGATCATCCTGGCAACTGCCGCGCTGGCAGTAGCTGCGCTGGCCTGCGCCGCGCCCACCCGCTCCGACAACAATAAAGCTCCCGTGCTGACCGCCCAACTGCGGGACGTGGAAGGCAGCGTACGCATTCGCCCCAGTACCGATTCGGACTTCATTACCGCCGACGACGGGCAAGTGCTGGGGTTGAACGGGCAGGTGCTCACCCAGGATAACGGCCAGGCGCACATCGACCTCGCCACCGGTACCAGCATCCACCTGGCGCCGCTCTCGGTTTTCACGCTGCACGAAATCGGCACGCGCGATGTCTCCATTCCCGGCAAGCTGCGTCTGGACCTCGGCCAAATCTGGCTGCTGATGGAAGCCGGAGCGCTCACCGTGGACACACCCGTCGGGATCGTTTCAGGAGAAGCAGCCCACATGGGCATCACCGTTAGCCTGACCGGGGAGGTCAGCATCACCTGCCTGCTCGGTAAATGCATTTATCAGAATGACAGTGGGGAAGTGCAATTGGTGGCCGGGCAGTGGGCCACTGTAAGCGGCCCGAATCAAGCAGCCCAGACCGGGACGATGGCAGAAGCCGAGATCAATGCCTGGATCGCCGCTAACCCCGAAGCGGAAGCCCTGCGCCCGGCAGTGCAGGCTACCCAGGCCTGGCTTAGAGACCCGCACGTCAAGCTGCCGGAACTGGCCTGTCTGGCGGATAACACCTGTGCCGCCTTCTGCGCCCCCGAAGGCTGGACACCTACCTCGACCGAAGACCCCAACCCGGCCGCCATGCCGGAAGCCTGCGTCCAGGCCGCTCAATCGTTGGCCGATCAATATGTAGATGCAGATAAATTCCTGGTGTGTTTGGTGCTAACCAATGCCCCCCAACAGTGCGCCGACGAAGCCAAGGCTAAATAGCCCTTACCCTCTTTTTAAACCCAACAGCTTATAGATCGTCACCGGTTCGACCTTGCCTTTGACGCGGCGC
>JBNKDB010000422.1:0-3268 GCA_050288045.1 Anaerolineales bacterium
GGGCGTAGGCCGCGGGCCGGAAGATCAGGCGGGACTTGGGATATTGTAGGGTTTTTCCGGTTAGATCGCTGATTTCAATGGTGTTTGTCATAGGATCTATTGTAATTCAAGTTTTTAATTGGACATTTAGGCGTGTAACAAAAATAGGATAAAATGGATTTTAATTATATACTTACGCTTTTGTAATTCCTGGGCTAAAGAAAGGGAATATAATACTTAAGTAGGCGATATTCAATTATTCGGTAGCGTTCTAATTTCAATGGGTCACGGCTCCAGATGTCTTTTACTGGCCAAGAATGGGAATAAAAGTGATGGGTAGTTCACAACAAAATAGAGAGGCTACAGGAGAGCGTGAACCGTTTGGGCATAAGCAGACTGATGCCCAGAAGAAATCTGACATCACAAGCGAAACCACCCAAAGAAATCTCTATTACGCGATTTTCGAAAATGCCTCGGATGCAATTGCTATTGTTGATGATCTTGCTCAATGTGTTGATATTAATCCTGCCGCTTGCGAACTGCTGGGATTTTCACACAAGGAATTGTTGGGGAAAACCTTCTACGAACTGATTCCAGGATTGAAATATCAAACTGAAGAAGAACAGGACGGTATTGTAAATTCTTTAAACGGAATCCACCCGGTTCGCCAGAAGAATGGGAAGATAATCGAACTTGAAATGCTTGCCACAACCCAGATTGCCCCCGGCAGGCATATGCTCAAATTAGAGCATACGGATGGACTATCGTTTGCTGCGGCCGGAGATATAAAGACGCGGGATTCGATCTTCGCTACGGGTGGGATGAAAAATGTTGGGGCCTGGAGACTGGAAGTTGAAACCGGGGTCCTAGAATGGACCGGGCAAATCTATCAAACTTTCGAGGTCGAGCGAGACTTTCAGCCTACCTTGGAGGCGATGGCTTCCTTCTGTGCTCCGGGAGAACGGAAAACCTATACGACCGCGGTTCAACGTGCGATCGATTATGGGGAAGATTTTGACCTGGAACTGCCGATTATTACTGCTAAAGGCGAACACCGTTGGGTTTCTATGGCTGGGGCGATTGCACAGGAAGCTGGCAAAACCGTTGAAGTAATGGGGTTGATGCAAGACATCACCGCGCGTAAAGAAGTGGAATTGAAATCTCTACAGAATCAGAATTTGCTCGAAGATCTATTGAAGCACTTGCCCGGAATGGCTTATCGTTGCCTGAATGACGAGACCTGGACGATGCTCTTCGTCAGTGCGGGATGTCAGGCATTGACCGGTTATCATCCTGATGATGTCTTAGGTAATCGGAAGATTTCTTTTACCGAGGTCGTTCATCCACAGGATATTGAAATGGTGCGGGAGGTTATCGATGACGCCGTCAAGGGCCAGGGCGTTTACGAACTCACCTATCGCATCCAGACTGTAACTGGACAAATAAAGTGGGTGTGGGAGCAAGGCAGCGCGGTTTATGACCAGCGTGGTAATTTTAGCTTTTTGACCGGGTTTATTCTAGATATAACCGAGCAAGTGGTTTATCGTCAAAAACTATTAAACATCCAGTCAGATCTGAATCGTGCCCAACAGGTTGGTAATATTGGCAGTTGGGAATGGGATGTGCAAGCAAATACCATTAATATGTCTGCTCAAACGTACCGGATCATTGGCCTTGAACCGCAGGCTGTGCTCGTTCCAGAAACACTATTTGCAATGATCCATCCCGATGATCAAGAGGCGGCGAGTGCGGTTTTTGATGATTTGTTGGAAGGGGTGACCGATACCGCGAATATTGAATATCGTGTCGTTTCAAAATCTGGCGAGATTCTGCACATCTATCAGCGTACCGAAGCGACGCGTTTGGGTGATGGTTCAGCCGACAAAATCTTTGCGACTGTACAGGATGTGACCGATTTGAAGCAAGCGGAAAGCGCTTTGCGTTCTTCAGAGGCGATCTTGCAAGCAGCCTTCAACAGCGAATTGTTGGGTTTTGTGCTCTATGATGCTGATATGCAGGTTAGTATGGTCAACCAGACCGCCAATCAATGGTTCCAACGATTGATCGGTAAAACTGCCAAAGTTGGCAAACACGCCAGCGAAATCGTTCGTCCTGAAAACTGGCAAGTATTTGAGGATAATTTTAGCGCCGCCAGGCATGGGGAGGGTATGGAGTTTACGATAGAGCTTGAAAATACAGATGGGGAGATGTTTTGGTTTTCGCATAACCAAATCCCTGTCTTTGCCGGTGAAGGGGAATTTGTGGGGGTATTTGAACTGTTTATGGATATCTCTGAGAATCACCGCCGACGGATGCAAGCTGAACGCCAGTTGCAGAGTTTGAATGCTTTGCATAATATCGACCGGGCGATTGCTAACAGCCTGGATTTGACCACGACTTTGAATGTATTCCTGGATCAGGTGGTTAGCCAATTGGATGTCGATGCGGTCTCGATCCGATTGATGCATGACGATCTTTATCTCAAGTATGCTGCAGGAAAAGGTTTTGGGTTGAATTCATCCGTTCAAAAAGTGATTGTACGGTTGGGTGAGGGGTTTGGTGGTAAAGTGGCGTATGCCCGGGAGCTGCAATTTATCCCCGATGTGAGGAATTTGAAAAGCGCGACCTCGGAATTCGCGGAGATGCTCCGCAAGGAGAATTTCCGGTCAGTGGTAGGCATGCCCTTGAAAGCGAAAGGGAAGATCCTGGGTGTGTTGGATATATTCAAACGTACTGAATTGACCCCGGATGAGGATTGGTTCCATTTCCTTGAAATTTTGGCGGGGCAGGCGGCTATTGCGATCGATAATGCCACCCATTTTGAAGAAGCTCAACGGGCAAGAATCGAGATCGAACAGGCTTACGATACGACGCTGGTTGGTTGGGCATTGGCCCTTGAACTGCGGGATGAGGAAACCGAAGGCCATGCTGAACGCGTGACAGAGATGGCAGTGATCGTGGCGCGCCGGATGGGTTTCTCGAGGGACGAACTTGTCCAGGTACGCCGGGGATCGCTTTTACACGATATTGGCAAGATGGGAATCCCGGACAGTATCTTGCACAAACCCGGGGCACTGACCGACGAAGAACGCAAAGTGATGATGGCCCATCCGCAGATCGCTTACGATTTGCTCTCGCGTACGCCGTTCTTGCGCAAGGCGCTCAATATTCCTTATTACCACCACGAGCGTTGGGATGGCAGCGGTTATCCGCATGGGTTGCAGGGCGTCACTATCCCATTGGAGGCACGGATCTTTGCCATTGTGGACGTATGGGATGCGCTCTCGTC
>JBNKDB010000423.1:0-12757 GCA_050288045.1 Anaerolineales bacterium
CGAGGCGTTTCTTCTCCTGGTTGGTGAGTTCTTTGGCGGTGACTACGATCACCGGGATGTGGGCCGTGTCTGGATCGGTCTTCATGGCATCCAACACCGAGAAGCCGTCCATTTCCGGCATCATCAGGTCGAGGATGACCAGGTCGGGTTTTTCCCTGCGGATCATATCGACCGCGGTGCGGCCGTCTTTGGCTTCGAAGAGCGTGTAATTGCCCTGGGCCTGCATGATGCGCCGGATCAACCTGCGAACGTGAGGATGGTCGTCGGCGATGAGCACGCGCGGGTAGCGTTCGGGGGTGACCCGGTTGAGGGCGGCCAGCAAGCCGTCTTCGGGGATGGAGAGTTCGTGTGTCTCTTCCGGCAGGTCGACTTCTTGTTCCCAACCTTCACCCAGTACGGATTGCTCGACCGGGACAGTGTGCCCGGTACAGTTGATGACGACCACGTCAGTGGGTTTGATCACACCGGCGCGTACCAGTTTGATCAGCCCGGCGAAAGCCACGCCGGTGGCCGGTTCGATGGAAATTCCTTCCATCTTGGCGACGATGTGCATGGCGCGGAAGGCTTCCTGGTCGGTCACGCTCTCGAAAATGCCGCCGCTGCGCTCCAACATGCGTTCACGCAGCAAGGTGTAGGTGCGCCCGGGGACGCCGGTTGCCAGGGTGGCGATGTGGGTGCGTGGGGTATGTACCGGGTCGGCTTCGGCTTTGTTGGCGCGCCAGGCAGTTACCATCGGCGCACAGCCTTCGGCCTGGATGTTGGCGATGGCCGGCAGGGTATTCACCAGCCCAAGGGTCTTTAATTCGTCGAAACCTTTCATCACGCCGACCGGTCCCAGGCCGCCGCTCACGGATTGGATGTACCAGTCTGGGGAGCGCCAGGGGGAAACCGGGGGCTGGTTGCCGTCGTTGGCCGTCTTAGGGGGGCCAAGCATGGCGGTGAGCTGTTCGGCAATTTCGAAGGCCACGGTTTTCATGGCTTCGACGGTGGGGATGGAACGCACGCCCTGGTCGAGATATAGGCTGCGTTGGCGGGCAAATTCGGCGGCGACTTTCTTGGCCTGGTCGTAATTACCGGTAACTTTGACGACCTGGGTGCCGTAAATCGCCACTTCGCGCATCTTGACCTGAGTGACCAGGCTGGTGATGAAAGCCCACAGCTTGATCCCGGCCCGGGCAGCATAAGCCGAGTAGGACAACGCCACGTTGCCGGTCGAAGCGATCACCGCTTCGGTTACCCCGGCTTCTTTCAGGGCGGCAATCGTCACCGCAGCCTGACGATCCTTGAAGGATGCGGTTGGTCCCTGGCGCTCATCTTTGATGTAGATGTGCGGACAGCCGAGCATCATACCCAGGTTGTTGGCCCGGATCAGCGGCGTACCACCTTCACCAAGGGTCAGCTCAGGGTTCGGGGTGCGCACAGGGAGTAGTTCCCGATAGCGCCACAAATCGAACGAACGGCTGGGGAGCTGCAAGGGCAGGGTTTGCCGCAGAGTTTCATAGTCGTATTCGGCCTCGCGCCAGGTGCTGCCACAGCGCGGGCAGGCCTTCGAGGTTGGAAAGTAAGGAGCCTGGTGATCACAATCCAGGCAGCGAACGATAAAATGTGATGACATTAATCTCTCTTCTTATTGTGATGTTTTTTCGAATTTCTTGATCGCCTGATGCAGCGAAATCAAGAGTTCATCTTCATTAAGGGCGCTCTTGGTGAGCAATGACTGTTCGAAGCTGTTCAGCCGTTCCCGGTCTGCCTCACTCAGGTCCGCACCGGTCAGGATGATGACCGGGATATCGTACATGCCCGAGTCGCTGCGCATATTCTCCAGCAGGGTAAAGCCGTCCATATCTGGCATGAACAGGTCGAGGATGACCACGTCAGGACGTTTGGATTGAATAGCGGCCAGGCCTTGCAGCCCGCCTTCTGCAAAGCTGGTCTTGTATTTCTTGTGTTGGGACAGGGCCTTATCCACTAACCGGTAGGCTTCTTCTTCATCGTCGACGACGAGTACATCGTGCACCTCTTTGCCGCCGTTCAGGTTGAGGCGGGAGAGGGCACGCACCAGTTCGTCTTCCAGGATCGGTTTTACCAGGTAATCGGTCGCACCCAGGCTGAAGCCCTTCTCCCGGTCGGTGACGATGCTGCAAATGATGATCGGAATATCCTTGGTATCCGGATCGGATTTCAATTCCTGGATTACCTGCCAGCCGTCTTTGGAGGGCATCATGATGTCCAATGTGATCGCAGCCGGGTTGATCTTTTTGGCCTGTTCCAGTGCAACTGTCGGGTCGGTCAGGGCGACGATGTGGTAACCATGTGGGCCAAGGTAACGTTCGTAGAGGCTGATGATCTTTTCGTCATCGTCGATGGCCAGCACAATCTTCTGGTCTTCGGCTACTTCTTCTTCATCGACTGGAACTTCGACCGGCATGGCTTTGGTTACCGGCAGGGTAAACCAGAAGGTACTACCTTCGCCGACTGCACTATCCAGGCCAATTTTCCCACCCTGCATTTCTACCATGCGACGGGAGATGGACAGGCCAAGACCAGTGCCACCCGTCTTGCGGGTGGGGGAGTCGTCCACCTGGGAGAAGGGTTCGAACAGTTTCTTCTGGTCGTTGGGCGCAATACCAATGCCGGTATCGGTTACCCCGATCCAAAGCTCTTCGCCGCCTTCCGGACTGGCTTGTAGTCTGGCTTCTAATGTGATCGTGCCTTCATCGGTGAACTTGGTGGCGTTTTGCAGCAAGTTGATGAGTACCAGGCGGGTGCGGGTCGAGTCGGCGTTGACGACCGGGAGTTCTTCCGGTACGTTCTTACGCAGTTGGATTGGTTTTTCCTTGACCAGGCCGGTAGCAGTGGACAGGGCGCTCTTGATGATCTCGCCGATGTCGACTTCTTCGATAGAGAGTTCCATCTTACCGGCATCGATCTTGGAGAGGTCGAGGATGTCGTTGATCATGCGCAACAGGTGCTGGCCGGAAGCATGGATGGCCTGCAAGTCTTCTTGCTGTACGTCGTTGATCGGGCCGTCGATGCCTTTCAGGATCACGCGCGAGAAACCAATGATCGAGTTCAGTGGTGTGCGCAGTTCATGGCTCATGTTTGCCAGGAACTGCGTCTTGAGACGGTCGGCTTCGCGGATCTCTTCCATAGCTTGCTGGGCGACCTCGAACGAGCGGGCATTGTCGAGAGCGACGGCGATCTGGTCAGCAAGGATGCGCAGCACGGCAACATCATCTTCCGAGAAGGGGTTCACTTCGGTAGACTGCACGTCGATGGCACCGGTTACACGCGAGCCGATCATCAGCGGAATACCCATTTCAGCGCGTGTATCCGGCAGCAAGGGGTGCGGGCGGTGGGTGGGGGTGGTTGCAACGTCATTGACCACGAGTGGTTCCCCGGAGAAGGTCACCTGGCCGATGATCGAGCCACCCTCACGCATTGGCAAGGTGTGCTGCATGTCGACCAATTCCTGCCGGGTAGAAGCTTTAACGATGGCGTTGGTGCCTTCCAGCAGGAAGATGGAGGCGTGGTAGAACCCGAAACGGTCTTTGATCAGGTGTACGGCACGATTGAGCAGTGCGTCCACTTCCAGGTTCCCGGAGGAGTCACGGGCAATCTCGGCCGCGGTCTCGAGTTGGGAAGCACGCCGGGTGGTTTCCTCCAGCAGGCGGATGGCCTGGATAGCAACGGCAGCCTGGGCAGCAAGGGCCATCAAGCGGCGGATATTGCTATCACCGAAGTTGACCGTGTCCTGGTAGGTGGCGATGATCTCGCCGATCCACTGCCCGGAACTGACCAATGGGGCGCAGACCACGGTGTTGGCACCGAGTTTGCCCATGAAGAGTGCCTGGGTGGTGCTGTCCATGCGTGGGTCCCCGGCCAGATCCTGGATGATGGTGATCTCGTCGGATTGGAAAATTTGATCGACGGTTGTCCATTTTGCCAGGGAGAGCGGCTGGTCGTCCAAACCGGTCTGAACCATGCGTGTCCATTGTGCCAATGGGATCAGTGATTCTGGTATATTGGCGTTTTCTGGGACGGCGGAGGTTTCCCAGGGCTTGTCGAATACGTACATGGAGACAAAGCGGGAATTCTGTCCCAGGATGGTGTGCCGTCGTAATGTCGCCAGAATGTCGGGGAAGGATTGGGCCGTGTTCAGTTCGGCGCTGGCCTGGTACAGGTCGGCGGTGGCAGTCAGGGCGGCCTGGGTCTGTTCGAACAGACGGGTGTTCTGGATCGAGGTAGCGGCCTGGAACACGATGGTTTCGGCCAGACGCATCTCGTCGTCGGTGACTTCATTTCCACCGGTCAGCGCCAGGGCAACCGTACCGATGACTTCATTGGCGGCGATCAGGGGCAGTAAGATCATCTTATCGTAGTCGCGGGCTGCCATGAGCATTTCGAGCGGCTGCCGGGATTCGATCTCGACATCGCCCTCAGTTTCCTCTGGTGAGGTGATCACCACCGGTTTCATGGTGTTGATCAACTGCTGGGTGATCAGGCTGTCACGGATAGCGAAGCGTAGGCCCACTACGGTTTGGGTGTTGGTCAGTTTGGAAGAATCGGCGATGGTGGCTATTTCTGTGCGGTCTTCGTTGACCAGGGCAATGGCGACATCTTCGACACCCAGCGCGCGGGTAAGCTCGGTAGCAACAATTTCCAGGCCCTGGCGCAAGTCGAAGGAAGCGGAAACGCTGGCAACCACGCGGTTGATCAGCGCCAATTCCTCGGAACGCTTTTGGGCTTCCTGAGCGCGCTGTTCAGCCAATTCGATGCTGCGCAGGTTTTGCAAAGCAACCGAGGCCTGGGTGGAAATCGCCATCGCTCGACGGACGTCTTCTTCAGGGAAGGCGGCGAATGTGGGGTAGAAGGCGCTGATGTAACCTACCCAGCGACCACCAACAACCATCGGCAGGTAAATGGCGCTTTCAGCTGCGTACTGGCTTTGGAAGCTCTCGCGTGCAATCTCATCGAGGCGTTCATCAGTGGTGACGTCTTCGAAAATAATCGGCTGGTCGGGTTGGAAACCGCTATTGGCATAGACGGTGCTTTCCACCGAGAAGCCGGCATCGGAATCTAACGGGGTTCCGGCGGCTGTCCAACGGGCAACCAGGTTGACCCAATCGGGGCGTTGCAGTTTGGTCCAGGGGCGGTCGAAATAGGCCAGATCGATCTCGCTGGAGTTTTGGCCCAGCAAGGTGTAGCGACTGAGCACGTTCAGGATGTCGGCATAGTCCTGGGCGGTGTTCAGTTCCGCACTGGCTTTATAGAGCAGGTCGGTTTCAGCGAGGGCAGTCTGCGTCTGGTCGAAGAGGCGTTGGTTCTCCAATGCCAGGCCGACCTGTTCGACGATGGCCTCAACCGTGGCGATCTTGTTTCTGTCCCAGGGCTGGTCGTTCTTGCGGTCGAAACCCAACACACCGATGATCTCATCCTGGAGTTGGATCGGCACAGCCAAGGATTGTTCGTCCGATCCATTCTCATGCACGATGGTGGTGGCGCGTTGGACGGCATTGGTCATGGTTGGCAGCCAGGTGCCGTCGTCGGGTTTTTCTTCGTTGCCTTCGCGCACGAATCCGGAAGAATCTTCCTTGCTCTTGGCGTACTCTTCCCAACCTTCGCGGACCATCTGGCGTTGGGTGTTCTGAAGTTCACGCAGGGCAGCTTCCATTTCCCTGGTGCGCTGGGCCACACGCAATTCAAGTTCCTGGCGGGTGCGCTCTTGATCTTGCGCCAGTTCCTGCAGGTCTTCGATCATGAATTGCAGGCCAACACCAAGATCGGCCAGGACTTCGATATCGTCAGGAATGTCGACCTTAACGTCTAGATCGCCGACAGTTACTGAAGAAATCACATCCAATAATTGCTGGCCGAGTTGGTTTACCCTTTGTTTATATTGTTCCAGGGTTAGATCATCCATAAAACTTATCCCTTAGGGCAGGATCAATGGTAGGTGGGTTAGCTTTTATGTCCATTTTTGATCCATTTGATAGCAGCTTCTTCGGTGTCAAAGAGCTTGATGTTGTCTCGCTTGCTGGCTCTTTGGACGATATGCATCAATACACGGGTGGTCCGGTCTGCGCCAACGACAGCGGTCTTGCCGATCCGGTGGTCGTGATTGAATTGGGTAAAGACCTTGCGCGCCGCCGAGGAATAGCTCTCCGTGCGGTTGGCGTTGGTAATCAGGCTCAGCGGCACTTCCTCGGTTGAAGCATCGAGGAAAGGGTTTAAATCCTTCATGAACAGGTCGATGTCTGCCTTTTCGACGTTGCCGACCAGGGCAGTCCGCAAAATGCCGTCCTTACCCATCTTGATCTCATGCGCCATTATGATTGCCTTTTTCCTCGTGGTCTTCGAAGTAGTTTTCGAAAGCTTGCGGGACGGAGGCGGCTGCGTGTTGTTCTTCCTGGCTGCGCAAGAGTTGTTCGCGCGTGCCCAGGCGGATCACGGCACGCTCGGCGTTCAATACCTGGCCGAGTTCTTCCAGCGCGATGCGCAAGATAGCTTGTTTGTCGGCGCCACGGCGTACACGGTCGGTGATCGTGCGGACCAGGCGTTCCTGTTCAGCGCGGGCCTGCTCTTCCTGGAACAGGCGGGCGTTGTCGATAGCGATGGCGGCCTGGCTGGCAACCGAGTTGAGCAATTCCAGGTCGTGGGTGCTGAAGACACCAGGCGTATCCTCGTCCTGGGAAACAACCGCGCCCAGGACACGGTTGCCCAATGCCATTGGTACGGCAACCAGGGATTCGAGATTGGTACCGACTTTCTGGAAGTCGATGCCCATCTCGGCCATTTTCTCTTCGGCATCGGCGTCGATTAGCAAGGACTGGCGGGTCTTGACGATGTGCCCGGTCAGGCCGACGTCGGCGGGACGCGGTTGGAACAGTTCCCAACGCGGGTTATCCGGGGTAAGTCGTTCCCCGGCTTCGACCACCAATGGGAGCGAAATCAGGTTCTCTTCGGGATCGTAAAGCGCCACGAAGAAGTCCTCGGTTGTTAGCAATTGGGACGTGTACTTGTAGATGTTTTCGATCACGGTGAGCACGTCCAGCGTTTCGGTAAAGGCATTGCCCATTTCGTTCAAAATCGCCAACTCGGAGGCGCTGCGCTGTGATTGTGTGAACAGGCGGGCGTTTTCGATGGCGATGGCGGCCTGGCTGGCGACTGAGTTCAACAAGCCGATGTCATGGGTGGTATAGAGGTTGGGCTTAGTCTCGCTTTGGGCAGCGATGATGCCCAGCACGCGGTCACCGATCGTCATCGGTACACCGACCCACGATTGGGTTGTGCCGCCGTAATGCACGTATTCAATATTCATTTCATCCAGGATACGTTCGGCATTTTCCTGAACGAGCACCGGTTGGCGGGTGTTGATGATGTGTCCGGTGATGCCTTCTCCGGCGGGGCGGGGCTGCCAGTGTTGGATGTCGGGGTGGTTATTGTCCAAATGCTGTCCATGTTGGATGACCAGCGGGAAGTTGATCTGGTCGGTTTCAGAATCGTACAGTGCTACGTAGAAGTTCTCGGCATCGATCAGGTGAGAAGCGTGCTCGTAGATACTGCCGATGATGGTAGCTTCGTCCAGGGCCTCGGTAAAGGCACTTGCCATCTGGTTCAGCACGGTCAATTCACTGGCACTGCGCTGGGAGCTTTCGAACAAGCGGGCACGATCCAACGCCTCGGCAACCTGTAGGGAGATCGAGTCCAGCAGTGCGACTTCTTCTTCAGTGAGCGGGTTGTCTTTTTCGAGTTCGATACCCAACGAGCCGATCAACTGGCCGCGCACGGCCAACGGCTTCATGACAGATAGACCTGGGTCGGAAGCCAGTTTCAAGGATGAGGTTGTATCGGTGCTGCTTTGTTGATCGAAAGGCACCGGTTCCCCGCGTGATTGGTCGTAGCGGTAGCCATACAGGCTTTCTTCTTCCTGGAAGGATTGCCAGCCCTCACGGGTGGTCATGCGTTGCAGGGCGTTAAGCTCACGTAGGCGCTCTTCCATTTCAGTGCGCAGGCGGATACTTTCGATGGTCACGGCAATCTGGCTGCACAATACTTCGACGACCAGTTGGATGTCGGCGTCGATTTCGCCAGCCATGTCACTTTGGGCGTCGAGCACACCCAGCAATTGGTCGCCCAACTGCACGGGGGCGGCAATTTCACTCTGGGTATCGGGGAGCAGGGGATTCTCGTGCCACAGTTCGCTTTCGTGCACATTTGACAGAATGACGGAATTACGGGTGGCAGCTACTGTGCCCGGAATGCCCCTGCCCAGTTGTACCTGGTAGTTGTTTGCCAGCATTTCCTCGCCGACTTCGCCGTAACCGGAAACCAGCACGAGCGCATTGGTGGCGGGATTGAAGCGGAAAAGCTGGACGTGATAGAATTCGAATTTTTCCTTGATCAGTGCTACTGAACGGCGGTAAAGGTCGGCCATATCGCTGGCAACGGCGATTTCCTGGGCGATCTCGGTCGATAACTCTACCTGCTTGCCGCGCCGTTGGTAAGAAAGCTCGAGCTGTTGCTGGAGTTCTTTGCGGTCGCCGATGTCGCGGGCGGTAATGAACATGCGCGTATGGCCGTCTTCATCCGTTTTGGTATTGCCAATTGCTTCCATGTAAGCCCAGTAGCCATGTTTGTGACGATAGCGGAATTCGACGACGCGGCTTTTGGGCGTATCCAGGCCTTCGCGGAAAGCGGTCAAGGTTTCATTCAAATCCTCGGGGTGGATGAATTCGAAGGCATTTTGGCCGAGCAGTTCTTCTGGTCGGTAACCTAGCTTCGGCTCTGCCGAGGGACTCATGTAGAGGTAATTGCCTTCTTTGTCGAGGATGCTGATCACGTCAGAAGAATTTTCAATCAAGGCGCGGAAACGTTCTTCGCTATCCTTCAAGGCCTGTTCGGTCTGGATGCGTTCGGTAATATCTTCATACGTACCCAGAATACCGACCACATTGCCCTCATTATCATGGAGGGGCACCTTGCTGGTATCCAACCAGGCCTGGCGGCCGTCTGCTTGCAATTGCGGCTCGATGATGTGATAGACCGGCTGGTCGTTTTCCATAACCTTACGATCATCCTCGCGGAAAGCCCGGGCCTGTGCTTCACTCCAGGGTAGCTCGAAATCGGTCTTGCCGATGATCTCGGTGGGGGAGGACAGCCCAGCGACTTCGGCGAAATTGTCGTTGCAACCCAGGTATACCGAATCGCGATCTTTCCAGAAAATGTGCTGCGGGATGGTGTTCATCACCAATTGCAGCATGGCGCGCGATTCTTCCAGGGTCTCTTCAACCCGCTTGCGCTGGGTGACGTCTTGTTTGACGGCGATGAAATGCGTGATTTCCCCGAGTTGGTCGTGTACGGGGGTGATCGTCATTTCTTCTATGTAAAGCGAGCCGTCTTTCTTACGGTTTCTAATTTCACCATACCAGGTTCGGCCCGAGGAGATTGTGTTCCACATCTCCTGGTAGAACGTAGCGCTGTGCTCACCGGATTGCAGGATGCGGGGGTTTTCTCCGGTGAGTTCAGAAAGTTCGTAGCCGGTCAACTGCATGATCGCCCGGTTGGCCCAGACGATTTTGCCGCTTTGATCGGTGATCATGATGCCGTTGGCGGCGGCTTCCAGGGCGGCAGATTGCAGCCGGAACTGTTCTTCAGTTTCTTTGCGCACGCTGATATCGCGTACATGTAGCAACAGAGCCGGTTTACCGGAGTAGTCGATTGAGTTGATGCGGATTTCAACTGGGATGGTCTTCCCGGTCATCGTTTGACTGAAGCTTTCTAACTGGTTGTTGCCTTCGGTAACCATCTGTTGGAAATTGATATCCAACTGGTCGCGCATTTCGGGGGGTACCAGGTCGCGAATGTGTTTACCGATCAAATCTTCGCGGCGCATGGCATGCAGATCGCAGGCTGCCGGGTTAGCATCCAGGACGTACCCGTCCAGATCCTCGACGAAAATGGCATCGGGTGAGAATTCAAAGAGGTGGCGGTAGCGACGCGCGCTTTCGCCAAAAGGTTCGCCGTCCAAAGCGCGGTCGGATTCGACCTGGCGATAGGTGCGGTCGATCTTTTGGACGAAGGCCATCAACTCTGGTGGGATGTTGGTCAGCGAGCCAAAATGTTCGATGATTTGTCTTTCCAATATTTTGTGCATAAGCTAACTCTTCATGTCTCTGAAACGCACTAAGGTTACCATTTGGTTGCTAAGTTTTTCAGATAGCCGCATTGTCTTCTTCGCTGATCGGTTCAGATGCATGCGAATTTGTGTTTTTGGGCTGGGTTTCGGAATTGTCGCCAATGTATACGAAGGCCCGACGCCCCAGCGCATTGCTCACTTCACGCACGGCGGTGCGCAAGATCGTGTCGGCATCGGCCGAACTGTGTACCTGGGTGGTGATTTCACGCAGGATCTGCTCACGGCGAGCGCGGCTTTGGGCTTCCTGGAACAAGCGAGCGTTCAAAATGGCGATAGCAGCCTGGTTGGCAACCGCACCCAGCAGGTCAAGATGGTGGGTGTTGAAGTAGCGTGGCTTCTCATAATTCTGGGCGGCGATCACGCCGATCACCTGGTTACCGCTTAACATGGGAACGCCCATCCAGGATTCGGCTGGGTCGCCGGTAGCTTCAAGGTCCATTTCCCAGAGCCAGTTTTCCACATTTTCAGGAATGTGCAACGGCTCGCGGTTGCGGATGACCCATTCGGTGATGCCGTTCCCGGAGCGTCTGCTGGGTTGATCTAACGTGACCGGTTCGCCGTGCCGGATAAAGAGCGGGAATTCTACCAGGTCTTCTTCTTCGTCGTAGAGCGCTACGTAGAAATTGGTGGCGTCGATCAGCCGGGAAGAATATTGGTAGATGTGCGAAACCACGTTTTGCACGTCCAGGATCTGGGTAAATGCCCGGGCCATTTCATTCAGCACAGTCAATTCCTCGGCACGAGCCTGGGTCTGCTCGAACAGACGGGCGTTCTCGATCGCGTTGGCAAGCTGGTCGGCCATGGTTTGCAGGGCAGTGATGTCTTCCTGGCTCCAGGCAGCTTCCTCGGTGCTTTGGATGGTCAGGGCACCCAGGGCTTCACCACGCGAGATCAGGGGCAAAGCCATTTCCGAACGGGTATCCGGCAGGTAGGGGTTGCGCCGGAAGATTTCTTCGGTACCAACATCCAGGGAAATGCGTGCTTCTTTACGGGCGATAGCAGCACCGATCATCGAGGTGCCGCCGATTTCCAATTTGTGCCCGGCTTCGATCATCGACTTGCCGGGGTCGCCGGTGCCGGCGCGCAGCACGGCCCAGCGGTTGGGTTCACCGGTCCATTGGCCGGACTGGTCAACCAGGAAAAGCCCGGCGTAGTACAAGAAGAAGCCTTCGCGGATCAGTTCCACGGCTTCACCGAAGAGTTCTTCGGTGTCCAGGATCACGGAGGCGGAGCGGGATACTTCGGCTGAAGCCTGCAACTGTGAACTGCGGCGCAGAATCTGTTGGAGCAGGCGGGTGTTTTCGATGCTGCTGGACAGCAGCGAGGCTACCTGGAGGGCCATGTTCTGGTCGCCGGGGGTAAAGGCGGCCCGCGATTGGCGGCCGAAATTCAAGGTGCCGATCACTTCGGTACCGACCATCACCGGGACGATCATGCTGGCCTGGAAGTTTTCCAGGTTCGTGTCTTCACCCGGTCCCAGAATCAGCCGGCGTTCCTTGATGGCGATTGCCAGGTCGCCATGCAGTGGAATGATGTTCCCGGTGGCTAAATTGGTTTCAATGCCTTCGGCCGCAATCATGTCCAGGCTTTGTTTATCGGCTCGCAAAAGGCCCAGGCTGACGTGGTCGGGCTGGATAATTTGCAGAGCCTTTAAGGTACCGGTCTCGCAGATTTCCTGGATCACGGTGGTCTGGCTGATCTGCTCGGCCATCTGGTTCAGCAGAGCCAGACGACGGCCTTGCTCTTCAGCGTCATCGAGGGCTTGCTCGATGGCGGTGAACAGGCGGCGGTTTTCCAACGTAGCACCCAACACAGCCAGAATTTGCTGCATGAAGTTCTTATCACGGTCAGTGAAGTAGTTGGCGTGGTGGTGCCCAACGTTCAAGGTGCCAATGGCATCGCCACCCACCATCACCGGTCCGGCCATGAAGGAGTGCACGTTGCCGGTTTGCGGCTCGCCAAAGGAGTTGATGATGATCACATTGTTTTCGCGGATGGCCTTGATTCCCGGCCATTCATCCACCGGGGTCCTGTTTTCTGATGGGCCACAATCTTCGATGTCTTTGACACCATAGACCTCGAATTCGGTGTGCTGGCTGGTCAGGAGTGTAATACAGGAGCGCTTGGCTTTGAAAATCTTGTGCGCCTGCTCGATGGCGATATCGTAGATATCGGTAATTTTGTTGGCCTGACCCATGCGGTTGCTCATCTCGTTGAGCAAAGCCAGACGGCGAGCTTGCTCGTCGGCTTCTGCCAGAGCAGATTGGGTCTGCTGGAAAAGGTTGGCGTTTTCGAGGGCCAGCGATAACTGGTCGGCAACCTGTTCGGCCAGTAAGACGTCGTCTTCCGACCATTGGCGTTCAGGGTCATCGTCGATGATCTCTAGCAGGCCCTTAGCGCCCTGGTTCAGGCTGAACGGCGTTTTGAGCGTGGTAGGTTCAGGCTGTTGGGTTGCGCTGCGTTCACGCTCGAAAGCTTCAAGAATTTCCGGTGACAACTGCCCGGTTTGGGCGGGTTGCAACTGGATGGGTTTGATACGATCATCAGCCTGATCGACCA
>JBNKDB010000424.1:0-5514 GCA_050288045.1 Anaerolineales bacterium
AGATCTACCTGAAACGTGAAGACCTGGCCCATTCCGGAGCACATAAGATCAACAATGCCCTAGGGCAGGCGCTGCTGGCGAAACGCCTGGGTAAGCAGCGCGTGATCGCTGAGACGGGCGCCGGACAGCATGGTGTAGCTACAGCCACAGCCTGCGCGCTGCTAGGATTAGAATGCGTGGTCTACATGGGCACGGTCGACATGGCTCGCCAGCGCCCCAATGTATTCCGCATGGAACTGCTGGGTGCGCGTGTCCAGCCTGTAGATAGCGGATCACAAACCCTCAAGGACGCCATCAACGAAGCCATCCGCGATTGGGTCACCAACGTTGAGAATACGTACTATCTGCTTGGTTCGGCATTGGGACCACATCCCTACCCCACTATCGTGCGTGATTTCCAATCCGTGATTGGCAAGGAAGCGCGTGCCCAAATGCTGGTACACGAAGGTCGCCTGCCGGACAAAGTCGTAGCCTGCCTGGGTGGTGGCTCGAACGCCATCGGCATCTTCCACGAATTCATCCCGGACGAAGAAGTCGACCTGATCGGCGTCGAGGCCGGTGGGCATGGCCTGGACAGCGGTGAACACGCCGCCCGCTTCTCCGACCCTGAAATGGGCCGCCCTGGTGTGCTGCATGGCTGCTACACCTATGTCTTACAAGACAGTGACGGCCAGATCGCATTGACCCACAGCGTCAGCGCCGGGCTGGATTATGCCGCCGTTGGCCCGGAGCACACCCACCTGGGTAAGATCGAACGTGCTGGGTATACCGCCGCTACCGACACAGAAGCGCTGGCCGCCTTCAAAATGTTAAGCGAAATGGAAGGCATTATCCCGGCGCTGGAATCTTCCCACGCCGTGGCCGAAGCCATCAAATTGGCTCCCAAGATGCGCTCAGACGAGATCATCCTCGTCAACCTTTCAGGTCGGGGCGACAAAGACCTGAATACCGTTCGCCAATTCATCGAGTAGGATAACAAAATGGAAATCACAACAACGAAAGCACAAGCTGTATTGGACGTTTTTCAAAAAGACCAAGCTGCCTTCATGCCTTACTTCACGCTCGGCTACCCGGATATGGAAACCTCCCTGGCAGTAGTTGAAGCCTGTGCCGCCAACGGGGCCGACCTGATCGAACTGGGCGTCCCTTTCTCCGATCCGCTGGCCGATGGCCCAACCATCCAGCACAGCACCCAGGTCGCTTTACAGAACGGGACGACCGTAGCCCGCTGCCTGGCCGGAGTAAAAACGCTGCGCGAACGCGGCGTAACCATTCCTCTGATCCTGATGGGTTACTACAACCCCATCCTGGCCTATGGCGCAGAAAAGTTCGTCACGGACGCGCTGGACGCTGGAGCAAACGGCTTCATCATTCCTGACCTGCCACCGGACGAAGCGGACGAAATGAGTACGCTATGCCTGCAAAGCGGACTGGCTTTGAATTTCTTGCTCTCACCCAACAGCCCGACCGCACGCATCGAGTTGGTGGCCAAGTGCTCTACCGGATTCATATATCTGGTTTCGGTAATTGGTATCACCGGCGCGCGTAATACGCTACCCACTGACTTACAAGCCTTTGTCGAGCGCGTCAGGGCACACACGGACAAACCGGTGGCAGTTGGCTTTGGCATTTCCACTCCCGAACAAGCCAAAGCTGTTGGTCAGATCGCCGATGGTGTGATCGTTGGTTCAGCGTTGGTCAAAACCGTGATGGATGCATCAGACGCTCCCCTCGCCGCCGGGCAATTTGTAAAAGCAATGGCAACTGCGCTGCATAAAACAACGCCCAGGAGCTGAAACGCCGAAAATATTTTAATCAACACCTCATCCTTTGAAAGGAATTAAAATGTTATCATAAGCGAAATCAGACCATTCAGACCTTATTAGACCCCATCGAGGGAGTACGCTGTATGGCCGACAACTTGAGTAATACACCGGTTCCTGAAGCGCACCAATGGCAGAAACGCTGGCAGCGCCTACGTACAGGAATAACAAAGGTCATCCCATTTGCCCTCACTATTCTGGTCTCCTTGCTCGCTTTTACGATCTACAGTGTAAACACCGCTGGGCCTGATCCGCTCACAGAAAACGAGATTGAGGATATGGTCGGTCTGACTATGTCCTCCGCTACCCCTCCCCCTGCAATTTCCTCCCAAGTCTATCAAATCATCCTGCCCTCACTGGTCACTATTCAAACCGAGCGTGTCGACGAAAATGGCGATAACGGTTTTGGTGTAGGCAGTGGCGTGGTCATTAACGCGGCTGCGGCTGTTCTTACCGCGCGGCACGTCGTCGAAAACGCTACCACAATCGAGATCTTTTTTGCCGATGGGACGCGTTCCCCAGCCACGATCATTGCCGAAGAACCCGAAAATGACATCGCCGTCCTGATGCCGGAAAGATCACCGACCGTCTTCGTGCCGGCCACGATTGGCAGCACCGGCGGAATGCAGATTGGGGACGAGGTTTATGCCGTAGGTAACCCACTCGGGTTAACTGGTTCAATGAGTGCCGGGGTCGTTTCCGGTTTCAACCGTTCTTTTACCATGGAAAACAGCGACCAACACCTGGATGGGCTGATCCAGTTCGACGCGGCCGTAAACCCCGGTAACTCCGGTGGCCCGCTGCTAAACCGGAGCGGTCAGGTCGTCGGGATTGTCACTGGTTTGGTCAACCCCACTGAACAAGAAGTATTCATCGGCATTGGCTTCGCCGTTCCGATCAACGTAGCAGCCAGCGCAGCCGGAGGCCCACCACAGTAAGCAGCTGTATTTTTAGAATTTTATTCCTTTCACCAGAATACCCGCTAGTTTACCGACGGGATAAATGGGAGAAGGAATATAGAAGCAATTCCGTGCCCGCAGGGACAAAATTCCAAAATACGCCGCAGCAAGCTGCGGGGATTGGAGTTTTGAGGAATTGCCATTTATTGGTTGAAAAATTGATCGAGAGGATTTGCTATGGATCAAATCATGGAAGAAGTACACGAAAAACCAATGGAGCGCGTGCTCTACGAGGTTAAAAAGGTCATTGTCGGGCAAGATCATTTGCTGGAACGTCTGGTTGTGGCATTGCTCTCGCGCGGCCACATCTTAGTTGAAGGCGTCCCCGGCCTGGCGAAGACGATGGCGATCAAGACGCTAGCCGAGACCATTGGCGGCGATTTCCATCGCATCCAGTTCACACCTGACCTGGTGCCTGCCGACCTGATCGGCACGCGTATTTACAATCAAAAGACCGGCGAATTCAACACCTCGCTTGGCCCAGTCTTCACTAACCTGCTGCTGGCCGACGAGATCAACCGCGCCCCAGCCAAGGTGCAGAGTGCGCTGCTCGAGGTGATGCAGGAACGCCAGGTTACTATCGGCCGGGAAACCTTCCCTGTCCCTGATCCATTCCTGGTGATGGCAACCCAGAATCCAATCGAATCCGAAGGCACTTACCCACTACCGGAAGCGCAGGTCGACCGCTTTATGCTCAAGGTGCTGGTAGGTTATCCCAGCGCCACGGAAGAATTCGTGGTTGTCGAGCGCATGATCGGCGCATTGCAAGCCGTCCAGCAAATTTTCGACACTGAACAACTACGTGCTATGCAACAACGCGCTGCTCAAGTTTACGTAGATCCGGCGCTGATCGATTATGCTGTCAAGCTGGTTACCGCCACACGCCAGCCCGGCGCATCCGGCTTGGGTGATCTTAAGCGTTACATTATGTTCGGCGCCAGTCCGCGCGCCTCTATCAACCTGGTGGTCGCTGCTCGCTCGCTGGCCTTCGTACGCGGCCGCGACTACGTTTTACCCCAAGAAGTACGCGACGTTGCTCTGGACGTGATTAGACACCGCCTGGTGCTTTCCTACGAAGCGCTCTCGGACAACGTGAACAGCGACGATATCCTGAATCAAATTCTCGAGGTTATTCCACTACCGAAAGTGCCGCTGCATGAATACAGCAATCGCCAACCGGCCTACTAACGGCAAAGAAAGACAGGAGCGATCTCCAGAGCGCATTCTACAGCGCCTCGATTGGCACGTGATTCGCCGCCTGGACGGCATTCTACAGGGCGACTACCGCAGCCTGTTCTATGGTACCGGACTGGATTTTGCCGACCTGCGCGAGTATCAGGCTGGAGATGATATCCGCAATATCGACTGGAACGTGACGGCGCGCATGAATTCACCTTATGTACGCCAATACATCGAAGACCGTGAAATCACGGCCTGGTTCCTGTTGGATTTCAGCCCTTCGATGGGTTTTGGTGCACTCGAACGCGATAAAGAATCCGTACTGGTCGATTTTGTAGCCACCCTGGCCCGCTTACTCACCCGCAACGGCAACCGCGTCGGAGCAATCTTCTTCAACAGCCACGTCGAACTGACCATTCCGCCGCTCAGCGGGCGCATTCAAGTACTTCGCTTGATCAACGACATGCTCAAGCGTGAACCGGCACAGGCAGGCTCGATCACTGACCTCACTCCCCTACTGAATGCGGCATTGAATTCCATTAAACGGCGCTCACTGATTTTCTTGATCTCCGACTTTATCTGCACACCCGGATGGGATAGTTTGATCAATCTACTCAGCCGCCACCACGATCTGATCCCGATCCGCTTGTGGGATCGACGTGAGGTCGAACTCCCCGAAATCGGCATTGTCCTGGTAGAGGATTCAGAAACCGGCGAACAGCTTTACGTGGATACCCAAAACAAGAAATACCGGCAGCGTTTTTGCGCCGCCGCCCAACGCCGTGGAAACGAATTGGCCCAAACCTTCAAACAAGCCGGGGTAAATGCACTTTCACTTTCCACCGAAGAGGACCTGGTACACGCCATCCTGCGTTTTGCCGAATTACGCAAACGCACAAGGCATTATGGAGGCACACACTAAATGTCTTTCATCTGGCCTTGGATGCTGCTTTCTCTATTACTGATCCCCCTGGTGGTGCTCATGCACCGCCGTGTACGCCAGCGCAGAAACCAACAAGCCACCCAATTAGGCGCGCTCGGTATCGTGCAGCAAAGCAGCGGCAATCCTCTTGGACGTTGGCAATCACTCCCTTATGCTATCCTCCTGGTAGGTATGGCGCTGCTTTTGGTAGCAACCGCTCGCCCACAAATGGTGGTTTCGCTGCCACAGGTGGAAGGTGTGGTCATGTTGATCTTCGACGTATCCGCCAGTATGGCCGCTGAGGACATCGAACCCAGCCGCATGGAAGCCGCCAAGGCCGCCGCCCAGGTTTTCATCGAACAACAGCCGACCAATATCAAGATCGGCATAGTGGCCTTCAGCGATGGTGGGCTGGTCGTGCAGCCGCCCAGTGATGATCGCGCTGCCATCTCGGCAACCATTGACCGGTTAATACCACAAAGCGGCACTTCACTGGGCCAGGGCATCATTGCGGCGCTAAACGCCGTCACCGAAGCGCCCGAGATCAGCAACGATACAACAGAAGGCACAGATCAAGCTGCACAGGCCCCACTCCCACGCGGCACTTTTTCACCTACCATCTTCGTGTTGC
>JBNKDB010000425.1:0-3979 GCA_050288045.1 Anaerolineales bacterium
CGCCGCGCTGATCTCAGGGCGTCGCAGCACCCAGGCAATCGCCAGGTGCGCCAGCAACTTGCCATTGCGTTCTGCAATCGGGCGCAATTTTTCCACAAACTCCAGGTTCACACTCAAGTTTGGCTCGTTGAATTCCGGCGAACTCAAACGGTGATCGCCTTCAGGCAAGTCGGCGGCGCTCTGCTTGGTGAACTTACCGGTCAGGAAACCGTAATACATCGTGCCGTAAGGAATCACACCAATATCGTTCGCCTGGCAGAAGCCCAGCAATTCATCTTCCACACCGCGCACGAACATGCTGTAAGGCGGTTGCAGCGAGGCCACCGGATGAATAGCCTGGACACGTTTGATCTGCTCGA
Source organism: Anaerolineales bacterium (assembly GCA_050288045.1). Classification (GTDB taxonomy): domain Bacteria; phylum Chloroflexota; class Anaerolineae; order Anaerolineales; family UBA11579; genus JAFGRA01. The sequence goes on from JBNKDB010000425.1 coordinate 360, forward strand.
CGTTGAAGTTCGAAACACCACCGTAGCGGATCTTGCCTTCCTTGATCATATCGGCAATTGCGCCCCAGGCTTCCTCGATCTCAGAATCAGGATTTGGCCAGTGAATCTGGAACAGGTCGATAGTCTCGATATCCAGGCGGCGCAGACTGTCTTCCGCTTCCTGACGCACACTCTCGGCCGTCAGCCGGTTAAACACCCGTCCACTGGCCGGATCGTTCCACACCAGGCCGCATTTGGTAGCGACAATCACTCCGTCACGACGGCCTTTGATCGCTTTGCCAACGATCTCTTCAGAATGCCCCAGGCCATACGCCGGGGCAGTGTCGATCCAGTTGATTCCCAGATCGAGGGCTTTCTGAATGGTGGCAATCGAATCGTCATCATCCTGCGGCCCCCAGCCAAATTGCCACGGGCCACCAATCGCCCAGGTACCCAAACCAACCGTAGTGAATTCCATGTCGGTAAAACCAAGTTTACGCTTCAGCATTGTTTACAATTCTCCTTTATGGTAGCTTCAAACGACAAACGCTAATCAAATTCAATCCGAAATGCCCGGCTTCAAAAACAATTCAACCACCGGCACGACCACGTCCGGCTTTTGTACAGGCAGTTCCAGCGTAAGCACACCTGCTTCCCCGCGCATGTGAACGGTTTGTGCAGCAGCATCTGGATCGATCTCCAGCATCTGCACCTCAGATGCATCATTGAGCAGTTGGGCATAAGCCACTTTTCCGGCCAAGCCTTCCAGGTGCACGTGCCGGAACGGCCAGGCGAACAGATGCAGGTACAGGCGGTCGCCATTCTGAGTGTAGCGGCAGTCCGGCGGAGGCGTGAAATCGCTGGCCGTGCAGCCATAGATGGCGCGGCCATGTAAGCGCATCCACTCGCCGATCTCCTGCAGGCGCATCACCGCGCCCGGCTCGAATTCGCCGCGCCCGGTTGGACCGACATTTAGCAGCATATTGCCGCCCTTGGAAACCGAGTCAACCAACATACGCACTAGCATCACGGTTGGCTTCCAGTCCAGGTTGTCGCGGTCGTAACCCCAACTACCATTCAAAGTCTGGCAGGCTTCCCACACCACCGGTTTGCCATCGACCTGCATCCAGCCGGCCGGTTGGTACTGTTCCGGGGTGCGGATATCGCCGCCAATTTCCAGGCGGTCATTGACGATCACACCCGGTTGTAGCTCGCGCACCATTCGCATCAATTCTTCCGATCCCCAATCTTTTTTACCCTTACCTTCGGACCACCCCCAACTCATATGCGAATACGAAAAATCGAACCACATAATGTCCAGCTTGCCAAATTGAGTCAACAGTTCACGCGTCTGCCCATGCAGATATTCCCGGTATTTGGCGATGTCACGCCCCTGATTAGCAGCCTTAAAAGCCTCATCCTCCCGCATCGGGTGCAGGCCATCGACCGGAAATTCAGGATGATGCCAGTCGAGCAGGGAATGATAAAAACCGACCTTGAGTCCCTCATCACGGAAGGCCTCAACGAACGGTTTCAGCAGGTCACGCCCAATCGGCGTATTGGTCGCTTTATAATCGGTCAGCGCCGAATCCCACAAACAAAAGCCATCGTGGTGCTTACTGGTGATCACCACGTATTTCATTCCAGCTTGCTTGGCAATGCGCGCCCACTCGCGCGGATCGTACAGGTCAGGGTAGAAATGGTCGAAATATTTCTGGTAGTCTTCATCCGAGATCAGCTCGCGGTTTTTCACCCATTCGTGCCGGGCGGCCGCGGCATAAATGCCCCAATGGATGAATAGGCCAAAGCGGTCATGCACGAACCATTCGGTATTGCCTTCGGTGGGTTCAGGAAAAATGGGCACGATCTTCCTCCATACATATCTTTATTCAATTATCCGCTGATTACACAGGTAAAAGCAGCTTTTACCCTCCCCTGGACACCTTTCTTGATCGACACCTACACATCAAATGATCCCGCCCCAAATAGCCTCCTCGCTAAACCAATCACCAAATCATCTATTTTTCCATGGAACTACTTTAGTTTTACCATGAAAAGGGCGGCTGTCAACCGGCTCAAGAAAGCGGGGACAAGCGAAGTCAAACGCGCTATAATATGCGCACCTAAAATCCCATTCAAGGGCACAAAAGATTTGCATGACAAGAACACAGCGGCAACATTCACCTGATCTGTGCGAGTTCGGGAAAACAACACAACTGCACAAAAACCACTGGTTCAGACCTGCATTAAAAAGCCAATCTTCCACCCGCCTGATCCAATCGGCAGGCATTCTGATACCTGACTACAAACCCAATTAAGCGAGCCGATCATTGATGAAATATAGAATCAAAGTTCCTGCCAGGATCAATATCCTTGGCAATCCCAGCGACGCGAACGAAGGCGATTTTGCCACCATCTCCGCCGCCATCGACCTATACGCCGGAGCGCGGCTGGAACCCGCTGCAGACATCGTCCTCGAAATGTGGGCCAATGAAAACCCTGCTCAAGCACTCGAGCAAGTAACTTACCCCAGGGATACTGCGCCCTTGCTTTACGACGGGCAGCTTGACCTATTGAAGGGCGCCATAAACCGCCTGCGCCTGTTCAGCCCAGAGTTCCGCCAGAAGCTATCCGAGCAAGGCGTACGGATTGCCACCTGGACGGAAGTCCCCCGCCAAAGCGGGCTGGGCGGTTCTTCGCTGTTCGTGATCGCCGCCCTGGCCGGGCTGCGCGCCCTCTACAACCTCGATCCCCTGGTGCACAACGATTATGTACTGGCTGAACTGACCCAACGCGTCGAGGCCAAAGAACTGGGCATCGCCTGTGGTTTTGCCGACCGCTATGTGCCGCTCTTCGGCGGCCTGGCTTACCTGGATTATCGCGGTAAGTTGCATCACAACGACATCTTCGAAGAACCATACGTCACCTACGAGCGCCTCGATCCCTGGATGGAGTACCTCACCCTGGTAGCGATCTGCACCGGCATCCAGCACGATTCGGGCGACGTGCACGGCCCGATGCGCGTTCGCTATCTCGAAGAGTATGCCGATTGGAACCAGCGCGGCGGCGAGCATCCCCCCATGATCCAATTCATGCGCTCGGCCTGGGAAACAGCCTGGCGCGGCAAGATCGCCTTGTTACATAATGATTTGCCCGCCTTCGGCCGTCTGATGAGTGAAAACCACCAAGTCGTCAATGCCATGATGAGCTATTGCGGGTTCGATGATGGCGCCGGGTACGCCAACAACATGCTGATCGAAACCGCTTTAGAGAATGGTGCGCTGGGTGCCAAACTGACCGGCGCCGGACAAGGCGGCTCGGTCTTCGCCCTGGTACATTCCGGCGAAGAAGAGCACCTCAAAAAAGTCTGGCAGCAGGCTGCGGACGAAGCCGGGCTGGAAGACGCCTTCATCTACCAACCGGCCATCACCCGGCACGGCGCAATCGTCGAGCAAATTGGGGAAGGAGCCTGAGCGCATGCAAGCTGTGATCCTGGCCGCCGGGCGAGGTAAACGCCTCGGCTCACTAACCCATAAACGCTCGAAAGCCATGCAGCCTATCCTGGGCAAGCCAATGATCGAGCGCGTCATGGAAAGTTTGCACGCCCACGGCGTCGATCATTTCACCATCGTCACCAATCC
>JBNKDB010000426.1:0-3052 GCA_050288045.1 Anaerolineales bacterium
GTGGCTGCTCTGTCTCGGCAGCCACCACCTCACTGCAAATACCCTGGGAGAAAAATTGATGAATACGGAGTTATTCCAAAGCGCTGAAGCCCTCACTTTCGACGACGTGTTGATCGTACCCGGTTTCAGCGCCGTGCTGCCCGACCAGACCAACGTACGCACCCACCTGACCCAAGACATCGCCCTCAACATCCCGCTGCTCTCAGCCGCCATGGACACGGTAACCGAAGCGCGTCTGGCAATTGCGCTGGCGCGCGAAGGCGGTATGGGCATCATCCACCGCAACATGCCGCCCGAAATCCAGGCCGACGAAGTCGATAAAGTCAAGCGCTCACAGGCGGGTATGATCGTCGAGCCGATCACCCTGCCGCCCGATGCCACGCTGGGTGAAGCCGAAGACATTATGTCCAAGTATCATATTAGCGGCGTGCCGATCACCAACAACGGTGGCAAACTGGTCGGCATCCTCACCAACCGCGATGTGCGCTTCGTGGACGAGTGCGACTATGCGCAGCCGATCTCAGCTTTCATGACCACCGAACCGCTGATTACCGCCCACGTCGGCGTGACCTTGGAAGAGGCCAAGAACACGCTGCACCAGCACCGCATCGAGAAACTGCCATTGGTCAATGGCGATGGCGAACTAAAGGGGTTGATCACAGTCAAGGACATTCAGAAAGCACGCGACTTCCCCCACGCGGCCGTCGATTCCGGCGGCCGTTTATTGGTTGGGGCGGCAGTCGGCGTAGGCGCCGACCTGGAACCGCGCGTCGCATTGATGGTCAAGGCCGGGTTGGATGTGGTCGTGATCGACACCGCCCACGGCCATTCGCAAGGCGTGCTCGATGCCATCACCCGCATCCGCGCCAACTGGCCCGACCTGGCGATCATCGCCGGGAACGTGGTCACGCGCGCCGGGACAGAAGCCTTGATCAAAGCCGGGGCAGATGCGGTCAAGGTCGGTGTGGGGGCCGGATCGATCTGCACGACGCGCATTGTGGCCGGTTCGGGGATGCCGCAACTCACTGCCATCCACGAATGCGTCGAAGCTGCCAGACCCTACGGCGTGCCGGTGATTGCCGACGGCGGCGTGAAATACAGCGGCGACATCGCCAAAGCGCTCGTCGCCGGGGCCGACGTGGTCATGCTCGGCAGCCTGCTGGCCGGGCTGGACGAGTCGCCGGGTGATGTGGTCTTATATGAAGGTCGCCGCTTCAAAGATTATCGCGGCATGGGCAGCATGGGTGCCATGCAGGGCTACGGCCGCGACCGCTACGGCAGCGGGCAGGGCGGCAGTAACAAACTCGTCCCCGAAGGTATCGAAGGACGCGTGCCCTACAAAGGCCCCTTGAGTGATTACGTCTTCCAGTTGATCGGCGGATTACGTTCGGCGATGGGCTATGCTGGGGCCGCGAACATCTCGGATTTGCAGACCAACACCCAACTGACGCGCATCACCAACGCTGGATTGATCGAAAGCCATCCGCACGACATTGTCATTACCAAGGAAGCGCCCAATTACCAGATCAATCCGAAGTAAATGATAACCTTCCCATTGAACAGCTTTGATAGATTTCACAATTAACTCTATCATTGCTCTATATCTGCGCATCTTAAATATACGACTTATTTCGTAGGGGCGCAGCATGCTGCGCCCCTACCCCGCATAAGTTTGATGAAGTTGCGAATAGCATATCAAATAAACCATTTACAAAACAATATTACAGGCATGATAAATTGGGCAGGTTTGAAACCTGCCCCTACATCAACACTTGTCTTCTTACCGTAGCGGGTGGCTTCAGCCGCCAAGCAAGAACCAAATCAACAACTCGTAATTTTCCCAGGGTCGGAACAGCAATTTCCAATCCCTGGTAGAATCAAACAAACCTCAAGGAGTATATTGGAGAACCGTCATGACACATTTATTCGTCCCCGGGCCGGTCAACGTCGATCCCGAAGTCGCCGCCGCCCAAACCAAGGAAATGCTGCCGCACCGCAGTGCCGAATTCGAGGCACTGTTCCACGGTGCAGAATCTAAACTACGCGATCTATTCTTCACCGACACACGCGTATTCATTACTGCCTCATCGGGCACCGGCCTGCACGAAGCGGCCGTGCGCAACCTGGCCCACAGCAAAGTGCTCTCCTGTGTGAACGGCGCATTCGGTAAACGCTGGCACGACGTCGCCCTGACCAACGGCAAAGACGCCGACATATTGACCGCCGAATGGGATGAACCCATCTCGCCGGACGAGGTAGCCGAGGCCATGCAACAGGAGAAATACGACATCGTCACTGTGGTGCATAACGAAACCTCGACCGGGATGATGAACCCGATCAAGGAAATCGCCGCCGCCGTGCACGCTGCCAATCCTGATACGCTGGTATGCGTGGACGCTGTTTCTTCGCTCTCCGGAGCGCGCATCGAGATGGACGCCTGGGGCGTGGACATGCTGCTGACTTCCTCACAGAAGTGTCTGGCGCTGCCGCCGGGGTTAGGTTTCGCCGGCGTCAACGACAAGGCCATGGCGCGCGCCGAACAGGTCGAGAACCGTGGTTGGTACTTCGATCTCGTCCGCCTGGAAAAGCACCGCGCCAAGGATTCCACTCCCGCCACCCCGGCAATTTCGTTGATCTATGCCCTGGATGTGCAGCTCGACCGCATCTTCGCAGAAGGCCTCGATAACCGCTTTGCCCGCCACAGCGCCATGGCAAAGAAAGCCCAAGATTGGGCGCTGGCACATGGCTTTGAAATGTTCGCCCCCGAAGGTTACCGCTCGCAGACCGTGACCACAGTCAAGAACACCCGCGAGGTCAATGTGGCTGAGATGAATGCCTACCTCGTCGAGCACGGCATGCGCATTGCCAACGGCTACGGCCCGCTCAAGAACGAAACCTTCCGCATCGGGCACATGGGCGAAACCACACTGGCAGACGTTGACAAACTGCTGGAAGCGATGGAAGCCTATCTTGGATAGTTTCGAAGTCCAGCTAGACCGGTTTGCATATGGGGGTGAAGTTTTCGGAAGATTACCGGACGGGCGGGCGGTGT
>JBNKDB010000427.1:0-4542 GCA_050288045.1 Anaerolineales bacterium
GCTTCCAGCAGCGCCCGGCATACATCCAGGTGGGCAACGAGCACGTTCTGGGGCAGGTTGGGGCCGTAGGTCGCCAGTAAGTCAGCGACAGAGAGCAGCACCACATCAACCCCGGCTTCCTCCGTATCACGGAAGAAACGGTAGATCGCCCGGCGGGTGGGTGGCTTGCCGGTATCTCGTAGGGAATGGGGGCGCATGTGGTTGCGCACGATGCGCTTGGCGCGTTCGATCTCAGCGTTGCTCAAGCGCAGGGCGCTGAAGCGTTCTTCCACAATCTCGGCGGCGCGCTGCTCGTGCCCAAAAGCGCGGATACGGCCGTCTTCATCGATGCTGCGGGTCTCGGGCTTGGCGACATCATGATAGAGCGCTGCCAGGTAGAGCAGTGCCTTGACCGAACGTTCGGTGTTGAGTGGGGTATGCAGGTGGGCGCCGATCTGCTGGCGGTAACGGCCCAGCTTGAGTACCACGAAACCAAGTACGAATTCGTCAGCGCTGCCGGGATCGTATTCCTCGGCCAGGGCGACCAGCACACTTTCGAGTTTTTCAAGCGTATGGAGAGTATGCGTCCACACGTCCCAGACGTGCGGTGGGGATTGTTCCACGTCTTTCAACGCTGGGAGTTCGGGTAGTAGGTAAGGCAGTACGCCCAGTATATCCAGGGCACGCAGCGAGGTGGTCGGTTTGGGGGCTTCGAGCAGTTTGAAGAGTTCGTCGCGCAGCCGTTCCGGGGAGACCTGGGGCAGCTTTTCGATGGCGGTTTTCATCAGCGTGCGCGTTTCCGGTAGAATGTGCAGTGTATAGGTGGCCGCCGCGCGGATCGCCCGGATGATGCGCAGTGGGTCGTCCTGGAAACTTGTGTTGGTACAGGCCCGCAGGCGTCCGGAGGCCAGGTCAGCAGAACCACCCAGCGGGTCGAGCAGTTGGCCGGGGTGATGGACGTCTACGGCCATGGCGTTGAGCGTGAAATCGCGGGCGCGCAGATCGCTTTCCAGGTCTGGGCCGCGCAGGGTGGCGAAATCCATGATCTGGCGTTCACCGTCCTCTGCCACCAGGATCACGCGTCCGGTGGCAAACTCAGCGTTCATGTTGTAATACGCGCCCTGTAAAGCATTGGCAACCTTGCGGGCCACGCGCAAAGCATCCCCGGCCACCACGAAATCTAGATCGTGGGTGGGGCGCTGGATAAGCGCATCACGCACTGCTCCGCCAACCAGGTAAACCTTGGGGCTTTCCGGCAGCACGGCGCGTACGCTTTCCAGCAGGGTGGGGAATTGCAGTGGGATCGTGGGGGGGATATAGTTCACTTGAGGGCGTTCCTTGAAGCGGGCGATCTGGGCGGCTTGCAGGGCTTGTTCAGGCGTGCCGCCCTGGCCGACGACGCGGCCACCGAGGCGCGCCACCCAACGTCCGGCATAGGGGTCTTCCGGGGTTGGCGATTCACGATCCTCTGGCGGCTCTGGCTTGGGCATCGCTCACTCGTCTGGGGTATATTTCTCCAGGTCGACTACACCGACGAAGGGCAGGTTGCGGTAATATTCGTCCAGGTCTAGGCCATAGCCGAAGACGAATTTATCAGCGATGTCGAAGCCGACATAATCGAGGGGAACATGGGCCTCGCGGCGGGAGGCTTTGTCCAGCAGCGTACAGACCTTGAGTGACTTGGGCTTGCGGGTTTCCAGCATTTCGATCACGGCGGCGATGGTATGTCCGCTGTCGACGATGTCTTCGACCAACAGCACGTTGCGGTCGTGGATGTCGGTGCGTAGGTCGAGGGTGATGCGTACGGTGCCGCTGGATTGGCGGGCACCGACGCCATAGGACGAAACCGACATGAAGTCGATGGCGCAGGGGATGGTAATATGCCGCATCAGGTCGGTGAGGAACATCACGCCGCCGCGCAGGATGCAGATCAGCAGGATTTCTTCACCGGCGAAGTCGGCGCTGATCTCTGCGCCCAACGTCTTGATGCGTGCTTGCAGGTCTGCTTCCGAGATGAGGATTTCTTTGAGGACGTCTTGGTAGTTTGTGATTGGAGATGTCATAAGTAGTCATCCTATGATGCGATGGGTATGCTCTTTTGGTAGGGGAGGGTCTTAGACCCTCCCCTACTAATTTTCAATAAGGTAACAATTAGGCATAATTGATTATATTTTATCAGTGTAATCTGTGTTTTCAGTGCTTCAGTGATCAATCTCGGGGCACGCTGTGATGTGTGCGGCAGCGCGCTTCGTAAAGCTCGTCTGCACCGACAATTACCACTGGGTCATCATAGCGCGCCGGTTTACCGTTGATCAGGCGCTGGGAGCGAGAAGCCAATTCGCCACACACCATGCAGATGGCGTGGAACTTGTCCACCCGCTCGGCCTGGGTAATGATCTGCGGCATGGGGCCAAACGGCTCGCCGCGGAAATCCATGTCCAACCCGGCCACGATCACGCGTATGTTCTTATCGGCCAGTTCATTGATCAGCGGTACCAGGCCCTCGTCGAAGAACTGGGCTTCGTCGATGGCAACCACGGTGGTATCGGCGTTGAGCTTGCCGGGAATTTCTTTCGAATCCTTTACCGGGACGGCGTCGAACTCAGTCCCGGCGTGCGAGGTCACCTTGGTCACGCCGCCGTAGCGGTCATCGATGATCGGCTTGAATACCTGCACTTTTTGTTTGGCGATTGATGCCCGGCGCAGTCGCCGGATCAGTTCTTCGGTCTTGCCGCAGAACATAGAACCGGTAATGACTTCAACAGAGCCTTTGGTATGTCTCATAAAATAATACCTCTTGAAGGTGGAATTGCTGAATTAGACTAAGTGTACTTTAAGATGGTTGACTTATCAACCAGACCACCCTTAAAACAATCGGCATCATCCATAGTACATATTGACCAAAACGTATCCAATTATTCTGCATTACACTATAATGCGTTTAATAACCAGATTTTCAGGAGAAAGAGAAGATGTACCGAAAGCCTTTGATATTTTTCTTTGTTGCCCTGGTCCTGGCTGGAATGGCGTGTGCTTTTCCAGGCTTTGGTGGGGATGTGATCCTCACTGAGGACCCAGGCGTGGTCGCAACCAGTGTAGTGGCAACGATCACGGCAATGGCAAATGAACCTGCCGCCACCGAGACACCGGTGATTGGCGATGAGCCTGCCCCTGCTGAACCATCGGCAACCCCAGCGGAAGCTTCTCCGGTTCCCCCGGAAGCCGATACGGAGTTGAAAGTGGTGTATGTTGACGGTGGTAATGTCTGGCTGTGGACGGAGAGCGGCGGCAACGTACAGCTTACCGCCGGCCAACCGGCCCGGGATGTACGCATCTCGGATGATGGCCAGATGGTGGCCTTTACAGTTGGGAACTCCGGCGACCTGTACGAATCGATTTGGGCGGTGAACGCTGATGGCTCGAATATGCGCCAGGTGGTCAGCAGCGGCCAGCTTGAGGCCATGACCACCGTCGATGGTGCGGTAACGGTCAACGCTTACCAGTATGAATTCGTGCCGGGTACACACACACTGGCTTTCAATACCCACCCACTCTTCGAAGGCCCCGGCCTGTTGCTCCAGCACGACTTACGTCTGGTCGACTTGAATACGGACACGCTGACCACTCTGTTCGAAGTGGGACAGGGCGGCACGTTCTATTACTCGCCGGACGGTAGCCAGATTGCTTTGGTCACCCCCACTACGATCAGCCTGGTCAATGCCGATGGAAGCAACCTGCGTGCCAATGTCTTGGTCTATGACAATGTGATCACCTATAGTGAGTATGAGTATCATGCCCAGCCGGTTTGGGCAGTCGATGGCAGCTACCTGCGGGTGGTGATTCCGTCGCCGGATATGCTGGCCGATGATACGACTATCACCATCTGGCAGATTCCAACGGATGGAGCCGCCGCCAGTTCGGTGGCAACATACGCGGCACTCTCGCCGCTCTTCTTCAGCGGCAAGAGTCTTTCCCCAGATTTGAACAAGGTTGTTTACTACCAGCGCCGTGGTGAACCAACCGATAATCTCTTTGACCTGCGCGTGGCCCAAATGGACACCGGAGCGGATGACTTGTATGTAACGCTTACCCAGATGGATTTCCAGGGTTGGGCGCCGAGTTCGCTGTTGTTCCTCTATCGTGAGGATGGGGAGATGATGCGCGGCCATGTGGAGGCAATGGCATCACCTTTCACCGATGTGCCCAACGTTATCGGGGTGAAATGGATCGATGATAGCCATTTCGTTTTCAGCGCCGGGGATCGGGGTGGTTGGCAGTTGCGGATTTCTGAGTTGGCGCATGCCAGCACACTGATTGCTAATCCGGTTGGGGACTATGTGAGCTTTGCGATCGCACCTTGAGCGTTGAATAATTAAAACCGGCGCGCCGCTCGATGTTATTCGAGCGGCGTTTTTTTTGTGTAACAAGATCGCTGAAAATCCCTTTAATATATAAAAGGCTTGATATGCGGTCGATTTTCTCTATAATATAAATATCGGTTGTGAACCTTGTTGCTTTTTGGTCCGTCTGAGCGGTTCCATAAAGCAATTTTTTTCCCACAAT
>JBNKDB010000428.1:0-3883 GCA_050288045.1 Anaerolineales bacterium
CACCAGTTGAGCAAAGCCGGGATCGTCATCAATGATCAATACATTTGGCACCGGCCCAATCTTGCGGATGGATTGAATCAAGTCAGAGGGAATGACCGGTTTCACGAAACTATCTGCCACATTGAGCTGTTTCAAAACCCATGAGCGGCTTGGCAGCGAGCATTCTATCCATGGGACGAGTACCGGCAGCGCTTTATCGTTTTTTCCATTTAGATTCGGCGCAACATTATTAATGATAATGTCGGGATAGTATTCGTTTATCGCGACATCAAGCGCCGCCAGATTATCAACCTGAACGATGTCATAATCCCCCAGGTGCCCTTGTACCATAGCCGCCACGAGCGGATCCGCGTCAATGATGACCATGACCGCTTTTTCTTCCGGCGAGGGCTGCCCGATGGTATCCTCCGATGCCTGTAACGCGGGGTCGGTTACTTCTTCCAGAATGGGAATCGTAAATGTGAAAGTTGAGCCGATCCCGATTTGACTCTCTACCCAAATCTCCCCACCATGCGCTTCGACGAACTCCTTAGAAATCGCTAAGCCAAGACCGGTGCCCCCATGACGTCGGCTGAGTGAGTTATCAACCTGATAAAATTCACCAAAAACGAATGGTAGATTTTCAGCAGGGATACCCTGCCCCGTATCGGTGACGGTGATCGACACTTCATGATCGTCAGCGCTGGCGGAGAGGCGTACATAGCCCGCACGGGTAAAGCGATAGGCATTATTGATCAAATTAAGGATCACCTGCCGGATGCGCGTTCTGTCGACTTCAACGCTGGGGAGAGCATCGGCCAGATCAATCTGTAATTCAACCTCGTGTCCACGAAACAGGTCTTTAGCAATATCCACTCCTTCTTCGAGAATGAGCCGAACCGGGGTAGGTTCTCGATTAAGTTTGAAGGCTGACATCTGGAAACGGGACAGATCGAGAATATCATCAATCATTTCCAGCAGATGGCGACTGCTCCGAAAAATTTGGTAGATGTCGCCCTTCAAAATAGGCGACCAGTTGACCTGCTCATATACTTCTGGCGTTAGATGCATGACTTCGGTGAAACCGAGAATCAGATTTAATGGTGTGCGCAGTTCATGGCTGATATTCGCGGCAAACTGTTCTTTGAGTTGGCGCGCTTTTTCCGCCTCTCGATGAGCGGCGCGCAGCTCAATTTGGGTGTGGCGCAGCGCAGCGTTAGTTTTTTCCAAAGACTTCAAGGCGTGTAATGTTTCTTCACGGCTTTTACGAGTTTCTTCAAGCAAGACATTGGCGCGTTGCTCATTGAGTTTGGTCCAGTGTAGGGTGACGTAGATGGTCTCAACCGTCACCCAGGACAGCACGCCAGTGAAGATAGAGAACGCTGCAAAACCGGCTAAGGGATAATCACGCTGGTCGGATATCGTCAGCGCGGCCACGGCGAGCAGGATAAACCCGCTATTGAACACTCCATTAATTGAGAGCAGGACCAGACTCGCCATAATGGTCGGCAGCCCCAGGAATATCAACCATACATCTTGATTGATGAGCATGATCACGAGCAGCCAAGCCGTAGTGGACCAGATAAACGCATAGCGCGCCACCCGGCGATTATTTATCCCATGTTGGTAGATGACGATGTCGCACACCATGAGTACAGAGGTGGCCCAAAAGGTCGTTGAATTGAATTTATTCTCAATAATAATGAGCCAGTCAAGGATTCCAGCACCGATCACAAACAGAAAAGAGAGGCTGCGGGTAATTTCCCACAACAGGTCATCGAGTTCATTCTGATGGGCAGAAGGGGCCGCCAAAAACATAGCTAAAAAATGTGCTCCCGGTTCAGTGTCTGGATAATATCCTCGCGTTTGATCGGTTTTGAGATGAACGACGATGCGCCTAAGGCGTGGGCCAGTCCGGGATCGTTGAATACGGAGCAGATGATCACCGCAATATGCTGGGTGTCGGGATGATTGCGCAGCCGTTGAAGCACTTCCCAGCCATCCATCTGCGGCATCATCACATCCAGAATGACAGCATCGGGTTGCACATCTCGTGCCATTCTCAACCCCGAATCGCCATCGGGAGCCGCCAGTATACGGCAGCGATAGCCAGCCAAATAGCGTTTCAGTAACCGGCTCAAGCCTTCGTAATCGTCAATGACCAACACAGTTGGGATATTTCTGCCAAATGAAATCTCGACATGGTGCATTGAGTTTTGCGCCCGATTACTTACTATTTCCCATTTGAGGCGATGCAGCAATTCAGTCATGATTTCATTCAGTAGATCGTTCTGACTCTCCCCCTCGGTAAAAAAACTTAGCGAGAGGATAGTTCGCTCATCATCGGAGCGCAGCAGCAACCGGACCACATCGCCCACCGAGCGTTGAATGGCACGGCTGAGCAAATTAATCAGTACATGTTTAGCCACTACCAAGTCAGTCCAAATCATTACCGGTTCCAGCGGGGCATCAATCATCACGTTAACATTCATGCTGGCAGACAATTTATCGGTAGATGCTTGCGCAGAATAAACAAGCGCTCTCAAATTAACTTGCTGAAAGTTTGTCTTTAGTTGTTCGATTTCCGACTCACTCGGATCAACGTCGGCTGACGGAGATGCGTTAGCATCTTTGGTGAACCAGGACCATAAGATGGTGGCTAAATCCTCTTCGCCCTGGCGCAGATCGCGGTAAACCTGACGTTCGGACATATCCAGCTCATATGAAATATTCTGGATGGTGAGGCGTTCGATATAGCGCAGCCGGATCACCTGATGTCGGCGTGAAGGACTTGGCCCTGCGGCGAGTATCTGTCCAGAAGCCAGCGTATCGATAGCTTTGGATAAATCTTTTTGCAAAAGCTGGCTGCGTGTCACATCGTAGAGATCATCCTCGCGTTTCACTTTTTGGGCAAAGGGATGATTTTCCAGGTGAGTGAGATCATAGAAATGCTCTAATGCGTCTTTGGTCAAGTCAAGAAACTGCGCGCGTGAATATGTGTTCTGGTCTTCCATTAATTTATTGGTCTGCATGATATTCTTCCATGTGGCACCCGGTTTTTTGCTCAGACCAGGGGAGTAAGCCACTCTAAGTGGCGGGGTTGGTCGATTGAAAAAACGCAGACTGCCCTAAAACTTTTGTTTGCATACAGTTATTTTAGCAGATTGAGATTGGGCGCGCTGTACGCTCGAAAACTTCAACTGACGGTGGCGTTTCACTCAACTTCCCGCAAAATAACGCCATGAAATGGCAGAATCCTGTCAGGTTCTTGGCAGGCTGCGCCAGTAGGTTCTCACTTATTATGAAAACAGAGCGAATTATCCTTTCGCCTGGAAAACTTTTTGGCAGGAGCATTGCCGGAATACGACATTCACAAGGAGGTGACCACTGAAGGATTGAACTTATCCACCATACACATCGCTAGACACCACAAAATAGTATGTACTGGAGAATAAAAATGAAAAAGCTCATTACGTTCGTTATGTTATTGTCGATCATGAGCGGATTTGTACTCTCCGCCAACGCTCAAGACGACGACTGGTGGACTACCGCATCTGCGCCCTATGCGGGGGTGACCATTCGCGGCATCTCAGAGAGTACTCCCCCGTCCAGCTATGCTGCTGATGTGTTGGCTCCGCAGTTCGAGGAATTGACCGGCATCAAGGTCGAATACGAAGTGACATCCTGGGATCAGATGTATGACAAAGCGATCAAAGACATGGAATCCAATACCGGCATCTATGACTTTGTCTACATCGAACAGGACATCATCTACAGCTATCTGGCTCAAGATTACCTGGTTGATGTCACCCAGATGTTGGCCGACAATCCTGACCTGGCAGATCCTACTTTCGACCTTGGTGAATTTACCTCGTTCCTCGACAATTTCATCAAGCCGGAAAAC